>NZ_AOIG01000006.1:0-292810 GCF_000346635.1 Paenibacillus shenyangensis | reverse complement strand
GGGTTTTAAAACACGCCCTAATATCAGGAAGTAGATACTCACGACTCACCTGTTAGGAGGGATGAAGTAAGCGATCTCAATTACCAATGACTCGATCTGCCAGAAAGGATGAATTTATATGAAAATCAGACAAATGATTACCCCGGCTCTACTGGCGGGATGTATTATGATAACCGGAAGTTCGGCTTTCCCTGTAAATGGTTATACCGCTCAGGCGTCCCAGACTGCCAATGTGGATGTAACTTCCCGATTACAGTTGCTCGGACAGCCTTTTAATAATGAGCCTTATGCCCGCAATGTATGGGATATGCAGGTATTTGATGGCAAAATCTATCTGGGTCATGGCAACAGCAGTAATTCCAAGCCCTCTCCCAATGCAGGGCCGGTCCCGATTATTTATTATGATCCACAGACCGGGAAATTTGTCACACAAAAAGTTGTGGTGAATAATGCCAAGACCGGCAAGCAGGAGACACGTGAAGTTACCGATGATGAACAGATTGATACGTTCAAAATTTTCCGTAATAAACTGTACATACCGGGCAATGATTCCGTTATACCGGGTTGGGCGTATGGTAACTATTACGAGCTGAACGGTGATCACTGGAATGAGTATCAGAATCTGCCGGGCGGTATTCATGTCTATGACATGGCCTACTATCAGGGCAATCTGTTCGCAGCGATTGGTACAGAGGATGCACCGGTTGTGCTGATCTCCGGAGACGACGGCAAAACCTGGAAAGAGTTTGCCAAGATCGATGGACTCGGAAGCCGTACGTATAAGTTTTTCCAGTTTAAAGGAATGCTGTATGCGTCTGCGATCATTATTCCGGATAACAAAACCTGGGATGACGAGACCAACCTGCTTGCCATAGACAAGAATCTGAATATCCATCAACAAAAGGTAACAGGCAAAACGCTGCTGCCCGGTATGAGCTTTGTAGCCAAAGCCGGCTCTAGTCCTTACAAAAAAATCAGTAAAACAGTTGTACTGAATAATCAGCTCGTCTATATTGCCGGAGAGTTGTACAATGATTCCCAGATCATGCCCGAATCGCTAATTGCAGCCAAAAATATAAATAAGGCAAGAGCGATCCAGCTGCCTGATCCTAACGCCCGTCCAACTGATATGATTGTACGCGGCAAAATGCTCTATCTGCTTACCTACACCAAGCAGTCGGATGGAAGCTATATTAGCCGGGTATACAAAACGCGTAATCTGAACAAATGGACCGAAGTATTGAAATTCAAACAAGATACGTATGCCAAATCGCTGGAAGAGTATCAGGGAGACTTCTACTTTGGGCTGGGAACAGACACCGATCCTATCTCGGAATCTGCCGGTAAAATCCTGCGCATCAAAGCAGCTGATTTGCCCCAATAAAAGATCGTTGTGACAAACAGGTCATTGATTGAACGGTATGAATAAAGGAGAATGAACAGATTGAAAAAAGCAGTATGGATTATGACAGCTGTAGTTGTTATCGGAGTGGGCAGCGCATTGTGGTATGCCTATAACCAGAACAGAGCATCACAGGCTGCGTTAACGGATACAACGTCACCACAGCAGTCAGGAGCCAATCATACATCTGCCAAAAAGGAAACAGTCCAGCAGCAACCAAAATCCGGTTCGGCAGACGCTTCGAATATCCAGCTTCCCTGGCTGACCAAAGCGCATGTATCACAAGGCAAGCTTGATGATGAAGAAATAGGTATAGGTACAACCGCAGCGGAACTAACTGCGGCACTGGGCAAGCCGGATCGGATAGATAATTATGAAGGCGTGTATTACGGTTATCAGGATGCAGCTTTTTTCTTTCCGAGAAGTGTAGCTGATGAAATTGAGGATAGTGACCCGATTGTGAAAATGGTACTGAATGTGGAAGAGCATGAGCTAACCCGATCCTTTCTGAATCATCGATTTGGTCAGCCTGTAGATGAAGGGTTGATGGAGAGTACAGGAGATTATCTGATTTTCTACAATGTTGGTAAATACACACTGGCAGCCAGTCCGGATGACGGTGATAAAAACAAGATCATTGGTCTGGAATTATCACCAAGTGAGAAGTAATCCTCGGATTATCATCGGATGATCCATGATTTACAGGAGTCCGGAAGATTAATAGCGGTGCCAATCATTCAGGTGAATAGATACATGGATGAGAATTAAGGATAGATAATGTACCCAAAAGAACCTTGCTCCCTATTACAGCGGAGGCAAGGTTCTTTTGGGTTTTTTTATAAACGATGCATCATTATCGCATCTAACGATATGAAGGTAACCATCCTTTTATTCTACCGATTCATCGCTGATCGCAAGTTCAGTCCGGATAGGCTGGAGCTTTTTGGGAGGCGCGATATGAGCCGGGATCATCAGACCGAGTATCTGCATTTCCTGGATAATACATTGTACATGATACTGATAGATCAGCGGCAGATATTCCGGATGTACCGTAATCGGAGCAGCGACCAGAGAACGAAGCCGCTGAATGACTCCTGGAGCCAATTCGGTCTCTGGTTCATCGGTGAGCAGCCGTAGCATACGCATATGAGAGTACGTATTGTGATAAATATCGATCTCTTGCTCAATATGATCGATAAACAGCTGCTTGCTGAGATTCAGCCGGAATTCGGACGTATAGGTCTTGTAAGCTTCTTCCATCGCTGTCATATCATCGCGAAGGGAACTAATATGTACACCGCCGCCTTCGCGAAGCAGTTCATGTGCGAGACGCGTCATATTGCGACGCAGAACCATGCGCTTCTGTTCCAGTCCACGCTCATGGTTGGGTGGATAGACGAGATAGTTAACCAGTACGGCAACCCCGATACCGATCAGCGTATCCATTACGCGGTGGGTACCATACAGGAGTGGACTCTCGCCTGGACGCAGATTCAGCATAATCGCCAGAAATACGATACTGGCAATGGAGACCGATTTATTCCAGCCCAGCAGATTGCAAATATAGATAACCATAATGATACCAAGCGCCGCCAGAATTGCATTATGCGGATCGATCAGAGCGAATATCAATCCACAAAAGGCGCCGACAATCGTGCCCATCATCCGATTTTTACCAACGGTATACGAATTGGTGACCGAATTCTCCATTGCGATAATAGTAGCAATAACAGCATAAAACGGATACTCCAGATGCAGCAGCTGTGAGATGATCAGACAGATCAGGACAGCAAGTGCTGTTTTGAGGTTGCGCATTCCAATAGCAAATTTCATAAGTTCAATACGTTCCTTCCTGAATCATACAAGTTAACATTGGACTATGTACTATAACTTATTATTCTTTTAAAGTCTATGAACTATGATGAACCATTCCGCAAAAGGTTAGGATAAAAAATGAGAGCGTATACAAACTGTTATAAGTCATTAATAAAGATTTTTATCAATTTAATTTCCTGTAATACAATTGCAAATTGAATACGGGTATGATATCATTTGATATGTCAATGATTGATGAGTCAAACGAATACATGTTCCATACTATTTCATAAATAACCGCTGTACGGTCAGAGAGGAGAGAAGTCCGATGCCCGAATTGTCATCTCAGGAAATATTCAACCAGATTCACGGTCTTCACCGTCAGCTGACCAGTACATTTGAGCGGTGTGCAGGAATTAGTGCTTCCCGCTTGCAGCTATTATGTCAGTTGTATCAGTCTGACGAGATTAGCCAATCTTCCTTACAAAAGCTGGTTGGTATCGACCATGCAGCCATCACCCGTCATGTGAAGCAGCTGGAAGCGGAGAATATGGTTATTCGTCGCATCAGTCCCGAAGATAACCGCTTTACACTCGTGCAGCTCACCGAGCATGGACGCGAGAAAATTATAGCTTTTCGGGAGGAACGTGAAACGTTCCTGAACCGTATGCTCGATGGCTTCAGCAGCAGCGATCAGGATCAATTGTCTGATATGCTGATGCGAATTAATCAAAATATCAGCCAGCTCTAAGCCGAATCTGATATCATTTATACCCATATAAAAGGAGAGTTTACTGTATGACAACAACAAATGCTGTAACCCAAACCAATGATTTCCGCAAAATTGCCTTGGAGCGCCGCTCTATTAAAAGTTACGATCCATCCGTAAAAATCAGCCGTGAGGAAATGACCGAGATCCTGAATGAAGCGACTCGTGCTCCATCTTCCATCAACCTGCAGCCTTGGCGTTTCCTCGTTATCGAGAGTGAAGAAGCCAAAGCACAGCTGCTGCCACTGGCGAAATTCAACAGCCATCAGGTAGAGACTTCTTCCGCAGTTATCGCGATCTTTGGCGATCTGCAGCACGAACTGAACGCAGAAGAAATCTTCAATACAGCTGTAGAACTGGGCTATATGCCTGCTGAAGTCAAAGAAAGACAGCTTCCATTTGCTATGGCTTATTATGAAAACCTGTCTGAACAAGCGCGTAAGGACATCGCTCTGATCGATAGCGGTCTGGTATCGATGCAGCTGATGCTGGTAGCCCGTGCACATGGTTATGACACCAACCCAATCGGTGGTTATGAGAAAGAACAAATGTCCGAATTATTCGGCATGGATACCAAACGTTATGTTCCGGTTATGCTGCTGACAATCGGTAAAGCAGCCAATGAAGGCTACCCTTCGATGCGTCTGCCAATTAACAGCATCGCAGAGTGGAAATAAGAACAACTGCATTAATGAAATGAATGTAGATTAACTTAACACATGGATAAAGTGGATGAACAGGCGACACAAATATAAAGCCTGCTATAGATAAAAAGAGAGACAGCCTCTGAGGCATATCTCTCTTTTTCGTGTTGTAAAATAGGTGTGTTCGCTGTCTGCTGCAAGCAGGAGATCATTTATGATTTGATCGTAGCTACTAACAGTCCCAGGTATTCCTTGAGCGCTGTGCTGGTAGAACTCATCGCTCCGCCGGAAGGCGAGAATTTGCCGGGATACATGGCTTCAGGCTGGCTTACCCAATAGTCTGTAGGGTACGGCTGCACAGCCAGTCCAGCTCGCTGGAATTCCACGACCGAACGAGGCATATGAAAAGCGGACGTTACCAATACCGGATGGCTCCATTTTTTTTGCTGCAGCAGAGCGGCTGTATTGACTGCATTTTGCTCGGTATTCAGAGACTGGTTCTCAGCGAGGATATCTTTGGCAGGGATACCCATACCAATCAGCTGCCGGCGCGCAATATCGGCTTCATTGCCGCTGTCAGCGAATACCTGTCCACCCGAGAAAATAATCGGCAGACCGGTCTGACGGTACAGACGCACAGCTGTAATCAGCCGGTTGCCGGCAGCTCCTGACAGATTTCCTTGACCATCGATATCCGGTGTACCCTGTGTTGCTCCACCGCCCAGTACAACGATCACATCGCCTTGTATCGAGGCTGGCGGAGCATAACGCTGTTCCAGGCTGCCGATCAGAGCGTCACTGACCAGACCTGTCGTAGACAGATACAGCAGAATAGTCATTACTAGCAGTATGAGTGCCTGCCGGAGTTGTCGCCGCCATAGCCAGATAGACATCGCTAGCAGCAGAATAATAAACAACCCAGGTGGAAGTACAAAGCTGTACAAAAACTTGATTACATATAACAAGAAAATCTACCGCCTTTGACAAAGAATAAAGGAATAATTAGAAACATAGGCTAGGATTCATATCATCTGCCTATACAGCTCGCTGTATTGTATCATGATTGAGGCGGCATATCATCGGACTCAGGGGAGGATGTATCCTGTACTGCCGACGAGACAGCAGTATCTTTTGTAGCATTTACATGGTTATGATTCGGCGAATCTTCTCCCGAATCACCGGGCTGATCGGGCCAGGTAATGCGGTGCGAGGTATGACTGATCTGCTCATAGAACAATAACGATCCCTTTCTGAAAAAACGAGTAATCAGATGAATAAAAAATCCGGCATTGATCACAAACAATACAGCCAGATACACAATAGCTTCCAGTCGGGAAGGGTTGCTTGTGATAAAAGGAATATTCAGCAGCCGGTTCAGTCCGAAAAATCCCCAATACAATAATCCATAACGAATAAGCAGTGCCGAGAAAGGAGGCCTGCGCTCCGGCTGATCCCTAAATACCAGATGGATACGTACCATCCATTTCCCAACTGTACGACCTCCCGTTATATAAGGCAGTAGTATAAAGTAAAGACCACTGGATAACCAAAATGTGAACGGAACCTGCATTCTTGTCAGAATAGAGGATAGTATAGACCAGACCAACATATCGATTATAAAAGCAATTCCTCGGCGGGTGTAGGTGACTCTTCGCTGTGACCGATCCAGCTGCTTATCCATCTGCCGTGCATCCGGCAGCCTCTCGGAAATCCAGGATGCCATAAGCAAGCCGATCATGCCACCGAATGTATTGCAGATCAGATCATCCACATCAAAGATCCGATAGGCATGATCATAAATGCCAAAAATGCCGGTTAGCTGAATCGTCTCAAAAGACAGCGAAAGCAAAAAAGACCAAATCAGAGCCGACCACCAGCCCTGACGAAAATAATAACGCAGGAACATTCCGAAGGGCACAGTCAGCAGGATATTGAATAGGACCTGCAAAAAGGCGCGTTCTTTGAATAAATGCATATAGGTCGCCGGATCATGCAAAGAGACCGAGGTTTCTTTCAAAAAATCGCTTACGAACTGAAAGGGTACCAGTTGTAAATCGCCATGCGCCAGCGGCAGATTATGCCGGGACGCCGGAAATGGTAAAATAACAAGGAAGTAGGCATTCATTAGATAAAGCAGTAGAGCATACAGTGTGATCGCCCGAACAATATTAATGTATCCATACTGCCGGTACTGATACACCAGAAAAGGAAAAGTAAATAACGCTGCCGCCAGCGGAAAAGCAAGGAAAGCATATAAAACAGGTAATAAATAGGCGTTGTACATAGATATCATGCCTCCCGATGAACCTTACTCTACCACGCAAAAATAACTATCGATATGTAGACTATTATAAGGAGGAACGCCTTATGAATGAAAGCAGCCCAGCCTTGTCTGCGCGCAGGATTGTTATTATTGATGATGAACCGGATATTACAGACTTACTAACTACAGTATTGCAAAAAGAAGGCTTTCGGCATATTTATACAGCAGCTACAGGAGAAGCGGGCATTAGCTTATGCCGGGAGCAGCAGCCGGATATTATTATTCTGGATATTATGCTGCCGGATCTGGATGGATTTGCTGTCTGTCAGCAGCTGCGTCAGTTTAGTCAGGTACCGATCTTTTTCCTGTCTGCCAAAAATGAAGATATAGACAAGATTATAGGTCTTGGAATCGGTGGTGATGATTATATTACCAAGCCATTCAGCCCCAAAGAACTGGCTTACCGGATCAAGGCACGTTTTCGGCGGGACCTTATGTTGTCCGGCATGATCAGAGAGCAGCGTCCTGTATATGAATATGGCAATATTCGTATTGATGAAAATAAGGGCGAAGTGACTCGTAATAGTGAACCTGTAGGTTTGACAGCCAAAGAGTACAAATTGTTACTGTTATTGGCTTCCCATCCTGATCAGATATTCAGCAAAAGACAGCTGTACCGAAATGTATGGGAAGAAGATGACAGGGGCAGCGATAACGTCATTATGGTTCATATCCGGCATCTACGGGAGAAGCTGGAGGAAGACCCGTCCAATCCGCAGCGGCTGCTGACAGTACGCGGGATCGGTTATAAATGGACTTCGCGGAGCAGAGAATCATGAAATGGAAAATCACCTCGCTGTACGTCGGTTCTTACATTGTCCTGCTTGGATTATTTTTGATTATCTATACAGCAGCTGTTTTTTATTTTATCGATAATGGCAGCGAATTCAGTCCGGTTGAGATGACACTGGAGTTTCAGCAGTACATTATCGGAGATAACCAAGATCAGCCGATCATTACCGATACTGGTAAAAGTCTGCTTCAGCAAAATAAGGCATGGATTCAGGTACTCGATGAAAATGGGACAGAGATCGCTGCCTGGAACAAACCGGATCATACGCCGGAGCATTATACGCCCAGCCGGCTTGTTTTTATTAATAAATTTTCGGTTAATGGATCAACCATTTTCACGGGCGTGCGGGAGTGGAAGGACAGAGAATGGAGTTATTTGATTGCTTTTCCGGAGACTCAGGTAAGTAAATACCCGGTGAATTATGAACCACGCTACATGTTTAACAGTCTTTTTTATATTTTGGGCATATTGATTTTATCGATTCTGCTGATTGGGTATCTGTTTGGCAGTATACTGAGCCGTCCTACATGGAAGCTGATTCAGGCAATCACCCGTCTGTCCAGGCGGGAGTATAGCCCCCGTTATAACGCGCGGGGATTATATCGTAACGTATACGAGAGTCTGAATACCTTGTCGGATAAGCTGCAGGAGCATGAGAGTGAGCATCAACGAATGGAGAAGATGCGGGAGGAATGGATCGCCAATCTGTATCATGATCTGAAAACACCCCTATCTTCGATTCAGGGATACGCTGAATTGATGAGTGATCCTATGGAAAGTATCAATGCAGAAGATCGTTCCCGCTACAGCCGTATCATTGCCAAAAATACTACTCAGCTGGAAGCGCTGTTGAATGATCTTAAGATCACATACCGCCTCCAAAATAATATTCTTCCCTTGACTATGCGCACTGAAGATCTGCTGGAGGTGATTCGTGAGACGGTTATTCAGGTGTTAAATAACCCTATGTATCGGGAACGAGAGATTGATCTGGATTCCGATCAGGAGACGATCTTCATGTCGATTGATCATCAATGGATGCAGCGTGCCCTGAATAATCTGATTCTGAACGCGCTCATCCATAATCCGGTATCCACCCGAATTCGTATTCGGGTGCAGCGCCGACAGCACGAGGTTAAAGTACAGATTATAGACAATGGCAAAGGAATTCCGATTAACGAGCAGCAGCGGCTGTTTGAACGTCATTATCGGGTAGCCGATGCCAGTCAGCCTACGGTCGGTTCCGGTCTGGGTCTGACGATTGCCAAGCAGATTGTAGAAGCTCATCAGGGAAGTATTACGCTGGATAGTGAGCCTGATCGAGGAACAGTAGTCACGCTCCTTTTTGCCCATCCTTCTTCCTGTCCCAACGAGTAATCAGGATGACTCCTATTGTTAAATATACCGTTCATGAATACACAGCAGGTGGATGATGATCCATACTAATCACTGTGAGATGACAGCTGCTTCAAAGCTCCTCTCCACAATAGATCTTTTCTACAAAAGACAGATACCGATGCAACAGGTATCTGTCTTTTTGCTTAAGCCAAACTTAAGGTGATTACAGTACTGCACTTAAACTTGGGTCCGTATACTGGGTGAAGAATCATTAACCAACCCGATATAAAGGAGCAGAAAAAATGAGTGAATGGATCATGGAGACACAGGGACTTACCAAAGCCTACAGGAAATTCATACCGGTCGATCAGCTTCAACTGCATGTGCGTGAAGGCGAAGTCTATGGATTTCTTGGTCCCAATGGAGCCGGCAAGACAACCACTATTCGTATGCTGCTGGGATTAATACGTCCCAGCGCCGGCAGTATTCGCATATTTGATCGGGAGCTGCCTCGGCACAGGTCTTTCATTTTGCGGCAAGTTGGTTCGATGGTAGAAGCACCTTCCTACTATGGGCATCTGACAGGCAGAGAGAATCTGAAGCTGACTTGTACACTGCTGCGGATCCCGGAAACCGAGGTGGATCGTGTGCTGGATATCGTACGCCTCAGCCAGGCACAGCACAAATTGGCGCGGACTTATTCACTAGGGATGAAACAACGTCTGGGTATAGCACAGGCACTGCTCGGTAATCCCAGATTGCTCATACTTGATGAGCCGACTAATGGACTGGATCCGGCAGGTATTCAGGAGATCAGGGAACTAATTGTACAGCTGCCCCGGCAGCATGGGATTACTGTATTTATTTCCAGTCATATTCTCCGGGAGATTGAACGGGTCGCCACTCGTGTTGGTATTATTCATACCGGACGTTTACTTTTTGAGGGAGAAATGTCCGAACTGCAGAGAAAAGGTCATCCTTTTGTGCAGTTGTCTGCCGAACCGATGCAGCAGACGATAGATTGTCTGAGGGATTGGGGATACCTGGTAGAGAAAGCGGATCATGGCATGAATATTATGACAGATCCTGCAGAAGCATCGGTAATTAATCGGAGGCTGGTGAGCCATAATATCGAAGTGTCGCATCTGAGTATAGGAGGTCGCTCGCTGGAAGATATCTTTTTGGAAATGACGAAAGGAGCCGACAGCCTGTGAATTTTATGAGAGTGCTGTATACGGAATGGCTCAAACAGCGGCGTGGATTACTTCCATGGATTGTAGTTGGTGGGCCTTTGATGTTTGCCGGTATGATGTGGGTGGATCTGTATCTGAGGTATAGCTATCTGAGCGGCAGACACCCGAACCTTAGTTCATGGGAACTGCTAATGCAGGAAGGATTCATGATATGGGCACTCTTTTATCCGATAGGTATTACACTGATCGCAGCGCTGGTTCATTATCGGGAATATACCGATCAGGGCTGGAAGCATCTGTTGGCGCTACCGGTCACCCGGTTATCTGTATATACAGCCAAGTGGCTTCTGATCTGGCTATTATCCTGTTTAGCGGCAGGCTTACTGCTGATTTTCATGTATATGACCGGTATGATTTTGCACTTTTCGGAGCCATTTCCTCTGGGTCAATATATACGATATGGTATCAATCTGTGTATTGCAGCCTTGGGAGTAGTGAGTCTACAGCACTGGCTGAGTTCGAGATTAGCTAATCCACTGTACGGGATGGCTATCGGTTTCTCGGGAAGTATGGGAGCTTTATTTTTTGCCCAGTCCGAGATGATGCGATTTGTTCCTTATGCGTCGGCCTTGTTCACTATGACAGTAGACAATGAGGATCAATGGCTGGCAATCACAACAGGGCTAGTCGCAGGACCGCTGCTGCTGATCGCCGGATTGGTAGAATTCAGACAGCGGGATATCCATTGAGAGGAGAGAGTGTATGATTCGCTTATTTCAATATGAGTTACAAAAGATGAGACGGACGCGGCTTCTCTGGCTTGTGGGGATCGCTCCGTTGTTTATGGTGTTTCAGGGAGTTCAGAATTTTATTCGTTACAGGCAAATCTGGACGAGAGAAGCATGGGAGGTCATTATGGAGCAGACCTTTATTTTTTATCCTTCTTTTCTCTATCCTTTATTGATTGCCGTTATTATGGCCATGGTGGCGCGCGTTGATCACGTACAGGGTGGCTGGAAGTATATGCTGGCTCGTCCGGTATCCAGATCAGGTGTATACATAGCCAAACTAGCAGTAGGAATATTGTATATTTTAATCAGCATGCTGGCTTTTGGCAGCAGTGTGGTGCTGGGTGGATTAGTTGCAGGAGCAGGTAGCAGTATTCCGTGGGAAGAAATTTCCCGGAAAATGGCAGGCTGCTTTCTCGCTTCACTTCCTGTTATTATGATTCAATATGAGATCAGTGTACGTTTTAATCATGTAGGAATACCTCTGGCTTTAGGTATTATTATGAGTGTACCTTCTATTCTGGTAGCCAACTCCGAACAGTTCTGGCTACTGGACCCATGGACATATCCGGTTGTACTCATGCTGGGTTCACGTCTGGGTCTGGATAATGGACAAGCCGGGATGATGAATATAGTTATTGTCATGCTGACGCTGCTGGTTTTCCTGATAGGAATAATGGGTTTTCGTCGCAGGGATATAGTATGAAATATAATATAAAAAGCCTGTTCTCTCTGTGACGGAGAACAGGCTTTTTTGAGTGGTTAGACAATTATATTTGTTTTAGGTTGTACGGCGGAACTTAAAGAGCGAGCTGATGAACAGAATGATGAGGAAAATAACGCATGCCCCAATACTAATCCGGTTGCTCGCATCAAACAGGAACAATACAGCAATTACACTGAGGCAGATGGCTGTCAGTCCGGAGATGTACGGATATCCCCAAATGCGGAATGAAGGCTGGATTGGATAACTTTTGCGCAGCTTGAGCTGGGACAAACAGATGCTGATCCAGACGAGCAGTACAACAAAGCCAGGTACAGCAATCAAAATACCGAATACCTGATCCTGAGCTACATAGGCAAGCCATGAGCCGAGCAGCAGGACTACAGCACATAGAATCAGACTGTTTACCGGTACACCGCGGCTGGACGTTTTGGCCAACATGGCAGGGGCTTCATTGCTGGTCGCCATGGAGTGCAGCATCCGGGTGGCTCCATAAATCCCGGAATTGGCAGCAGACAGGACTGCTGTAACGAGAATAAAGTTCATAATATGAGCGGCACCCTGAAGTCCGGTTGCTGTCAGTACCTGTACAAACGGACTGGTCTGGTCACTCAGCTGATTCCACGGGATCAATCCACAGATGATCAGAATCGGCAGGGTATAGAACAGCACAACCCGCAAAATAAAGCTTTTCACGATCTTTGGCAGTACTTTATCTGCATCAGGCGTCTCGGTCAGTGTCAGACCGATCAGTTCTGAACCTCCATATGAAAAGGTAACAACAAGCAGTGCCGACAGAATCGCGGCCCAGCCATTCGGCAGGAATCCACCGTGGGCTGTAAAGTTGCTCAAATAAGGAGCAGGGCTGCTACCCGGGATAATACCGAACAGCAGACAGCCGCCCAGTACGATAAAGATGATAATCATCGCAATTTTGATTCCGGCGAGCCAGAATTCAAGCTCACCCAATCGTCCGACGCTCATCGTATTAACCAGTAAAATAAAGGCAGCACTGGCCAGACTGAGCGTCCACAGTGGTACATCAGGGAACCAGAACTGCAAAAAGCTGCCGGCAGCGATGACTTCAATCACACATACGGCAAGCCACATAAAGCAGTACAGCCAACCGACAATAAAAGCGAGCCGTTGCCCGTAAGCCAGAGAAATAAAGTCTTTCATGTTTTTGTTGGGATAAACCGTCGCCATCTCTGCAATGGCTCCCATAACGACCAGCAGGAGCAGACCTGCAAATACATAGGAGAGAATAACTCCAGGTCCTGCGAGGTTGATCGTTTCGGAACTACCTTTGAAGATACCTGTTCCGATAACACCGCCCATTGCCATAAACGTAATATGCCGTGGACGGAGCTTTTTCTGTAATGATGCTTCTTCATTTGCTTTCAAGCGTAAGTCCTCCTCAGTGTGATACTGCTTTAAACCACTCCAGTGTATTTATCTATACTAACTTATAATCGGCATTTTCGATATGAAATTCAATGCTGGCTAGGTATCTTTTTGAATGAGATGTTATTTGGATAGGGTCAAGAGATAGAGAATAGATACGACGCACCCTAAAAACAAATAAAAAATGCCTTAACCTGGGCATTATCCGGTAAATTACAGGTTTGCGTACTGTAATCTACCGAGAATGCAGGTTAAGGCGGTTGGATAAATCGATTTTATAAATTAATTGGCGGCTACGTTTTTCATAATATCATCGATAATCATCGAGTTGGCGATCGGGCCGGTGTATAACCAGCTGGAATCCAGACTCATCGTATACGCATGTCCTGCTTTAACAGCTGGTATACTGTTCCATACTTCCGGACTAATATGATTTTCCGGAGATTCACCATCCTTGATAATAACAAACAGATAATCGGCATCCAGCTCGGAAAGGCTTTCCTGGGATAGGGAGCTCCAGTTGGCTTTGCTGCTGGCAGAGGCTTTTTTGACGACTTCAGGTACACTCATGCCCAGATCTTTGTACATGACATCCCCGCTAGACAGATCCTGGTTGACGATAAAGATACTTTTGCCGCTGATCCAGATGGCAGCAGCTGATTTGGTACCGACTGCCTGCTGCAGCTGCTGTTTGGCATTTTTGGCTTTGGCCTCATAATCCGCCAGCACTTGCTCGGCTTGATCGCTTTTGCCAAGTGCATTACCGACACTTTTCAGTTCTTCGCGCCAGTCGTTGTTCTGTGCGTTGCCGACAACATAGGTAGGAGCAATCTGGGCGTATTGATTATATTTTTCGCCTGCGACCATTTCTGCACTGTCCATCAGTAGCAGATCAGGTGTGAAATTAATAACAGCTTCATACGGTAATTCGGAAGAGATAGCAGGGACACCTTTGAGCTTGTCTTGCAGATAATCCTGGACATCGCCTTTGCCGATCGACCACTGTGCTACAGGAGTGACGCCAAGTGCAACGAGTGGATCTTCGAGATAGGAAGCGATAATACGCTGCGGATTGGCAGGAATCTTCACTTCATGTCCCATACTGTCTTTTATTGTGCGTTCCGCTGCAGCCGTATCTGCAGGAACAGCTGCTTCATTACCGGTTGAAGATGGAGTAGTGGCGGGTGCTGAAGATGAGCAGGCGCTTGTAACAAGTACTACAGACAGAAGCAGAGCAGCCGTTCCGAATGGTTTGTTAAAACGATACATATGTAATTCCCTCCAGATTTGATGTTTGCTCATGTTGGTTGTATACCCAAGTCAAGCATTAGGTACAGTATACATCATTTCCAGAATAAATGAGAATTATTATCAAGTAGATAATTCTACGAAATAATGACTATTTATTGAGACGGTAAAGGGAAATATCCTGTCTTTCTTATCAATTCTTGGCCTTCCGGGGAAAGAATCCAGGTCAGTAAAGGTTGAATATTTGGATTGCTGGATACTTTCGCTTTCTTGTTTGATGAATCATCGGTACCTTTGGATGATTGATGTGCAGTAACTGCGTAGAAAGGAGCAATCAGCTTATACGTACCATTTGCTATACTTTTGGAATCCGGGTAAACACCATCGACCGCCAGCAGTCGAATATCCGAATTGGGATTCATCGTCGTAGCAAAAAAATGAAAAGAGTAGCCGATCGCATTGTTATAGTTTCGATACGAAGCGACTTTTTCCATAATGTCGCCCATACCTGAAGCCACACTGTCGGTTGGCGGATTCATCGGTTGTTCGCTGCCCATCCACCTGCGCAGCATGGCTTGGCTGCCGCTGTCCTCTGGCCGCTGGAAAGCCTGGATCGATTCATTTTTGCCGCCTACCTGCTGCCAGTTGGTAATTTTGCCGCTATAAATCTCTTTGATCTGCTCAGAAGTCAGATTCGTAACCGGATTATCCTTGCTCACAAAGAATACAAATGCTTCCTTGCCAATAGGTGTCAACTGCAGTTCAAGATCATTTTGCCGGGCCAGCTGCTCTTGTCCGCTGGAAGGAGCAGCAGCGAAGATCATGTCTGTATTGCCAGCGATTAGTCGTTCGTATGCGGGCCCGGTACCGTTGCCTTGTACGGCACTTTTTTGCTCATGTGGATCATAGACAGCACGCGGATAGACGGCCTGGACAAAGGCAGAATAGACCGGATACAGAGCTGTTGCTCCATCCAGACGGGGCAACTTTGTCCCTTTGTCCAGATGATAGGAAGAAGTTCGTCCCAAAGAAGCGACCCGACTTGGCTGCTGCTCTGTCTGGAAAGGTTGGTATTGCTGTAGATCAATATCCTGCACACTGACAGCGACCATACTTTGATCATAAAGGGTATAGCCTTTGTAACTGGCTGTAGCTACGATGCATCCTGCCAGGCAGACAACCAGAAGCCAATTGAATAGTGGATGATGCAGTATGTTCTCGAAAGAAGAAAGAATAAAAGCAATCTCCAGAATAAGCAGTATGATATAAAAAATAACGGTGTAGAAAAGAGGGTGATCACTTGTAAATCCGATCACGATCGTTCCGATTATCCCTGCAAAAACACAACCTGCCAACCCCAATAAGGCGAGTCCAATCGTAGTCATTACGCGTTCCATGAATAGTTCTCCTTTGTTAAGAAAGCAGTGACGGATTCTTCATTTCCAGAATTACCGGACAATGATCACTGCCCATAATCTGACAGTCGATCTGCGCATCAATCAGTACCGGTGTCAGCCGGGAGGAAGCGAGGAAGTAGTCAATCCGCCAACCAATATTGCGCTCGCGTACTTTGGCCATATAAGACCACCAACTGTACATATTTTCGCGATCGGGATAAAAATGCCGGAAAGTATCAATAAATCCCGATTCCAGCAGGAGGGTCATTTTGCCACGCTCTTCATGGGTGAATCCCGAATTGCCTATATTGGAGCGGGCATTTTTGAGATCAATCTCCTGATGGGCGACATTCAGATCTCCGCAAATAATGACGGGCTTGTGCTTGTCCAGCTCCAGTACATAGAGGCGGAATCGGTCTTCCCACTCCAGTCGGTAGGGGAGTCTCAGCAGGTCGCGCTTTGCATTGGGGGTATAGACATTGACCAGATAAAATCCCTCGTACTCCAGCGTAATCATGCGGCCTTCCTCTTCATAATTTTCCTCCAGTCCATAGTGGACAGATAATGGTTTGATGCGGGTAAATACGGCTGTACCGGAATAGCCCTTTTTCTGTGCATAATTCCAGTACTGCTCATATGCTCCACCATGATCAATTTCGATCTGACCGGCTTGCAATTTGGTTTCCTGAATGCAGAAAATATCGGCATCCACACGGTCGAAATAATCATTAAATCCTTTTTTGACAGCAGCTCTCAGGCCATTGACGTTCCATGATACAAGCTTCATTGGTGTATAATCTCCTTAGGGGTCATAATGGAATAATCGATATGTAGCAGCACACAATCAAACAAGCAGAGCATGAACAGCCTGCATAGAAGCAGATCATCAAGCTTTGCTTGCTGAATAGCATACTATCAGTGTACCACGACTGCGAAAAGGAGGAACAGATGAGTAGCATATGTCTGCTGATCCATGGCTTCACTGGAGGACCGCATGAGGTCGAACCACTGCGCGCCTATTTGGCAGAAAGGAAATGTATCACCAAAACATTTATACTGGCAGGACACGGCGGCACAAGAAAAGATATGATGGATGTGAGCTACCAGGACTGGATAGCTGGAGCGGATCAGGAGCTTCAGGAGCTGCTGGAACAGCATGAATATGTCCATCTGATCGGCTTCTCGACCGGAGCACTTATTGCTGCCCATCTGAGCATACGTTATCCGAATCGGATTCGGACACTCACGCTGTTGTCTGCGCCCGTCTTTCCACTGAATCCACGGCAAATTATGAAGACGCTGATACAACCGCATATGGTTCGTGCATACTGGCGTAATCTATGGCAGGTTCCTCCACAGGCGACGCGAGAATTTTATAAAATAGTCCATGCTTCGCATAGGATTTACAAGCAGATAAATACACCGGTATTCATTGTTCAGGCTGAACAAGATCATCTGGTCAAACCGCACAGTGGCACCTATTTATATAATCAATTACAAATGGGGGAAAATAACAAACACCTATTGGTCATAGCGGATAGCGGACACTTGGTCTGTCACTGCAAAGACCCATCCGAATTATTTAACGCCGTATACGAGTGGATCTGTCGTCATGCATCTGATCAAAATGCTGCAGGAAAAAGATAAGTAGATCAAGATGCTATGAAGCATAGCCAGATTACATAGTAACCGAAAAAAGAATGCATGTTCGTATAAATGGATTGACAGACCTCATCGCATCCGCTATATTAAAAACAAATTCAATATGTTGTGCGGGTGAAGCACCTCGCAGAAACAGGCTATATGCTGTTTCTGGAGGTGCTTTTTTTGTTGTCTGCCTGCCAAACATATCATAGGAGGAATACATAATGAACAGCACCCATTCAAGCAATACAATCGCTAATCAAGAAAGAACAACAACCATCGTGAAAAGAAAAAGATTTTCTACACATTGGAGGTCGGGGCTGCTATCGATAGGATTAACGTTAATCCTGCTGACTTCGCTTTTGCCTGCCGGGCATGCGTATGCAGATAACTGGACTACAGCTGTAAACGGCATAGAAGCCGTATATGATGGAGTTGCTTCGCTGGAGTCCGTGATCCAGCTAGAGAATCAGCAGACCCAGACTCTGCGTAAGCAGAATAACAGCCGCCTTCAAATCGTCAATGCCAGAATCAAAGACATAGATAAAGCCAAATTAGCTGCTCTCAAAACAGCAGTTACGCAAATTGAACAGAAATATGCTCCCTTATTCTCGGAGTATGGAGAGCTTGGTAAACAGGCAGCCGCAGCTCGCAAGCAAAAAAACACCAAAAAAGTCGAAGTAATCAGTCTCAAACGCAACAAAATGAAAGCCGAGGTTACTGCTGCCCGCACTGAAATTAAACAAAAGAAAGCAGCTCTCACCCAGGCAAGAAAAGAAACAGCAGCACGCAAAAAGACCGTCAAAGAAGCGTTAGCTCCTGTACAGACGGTCAAAAAACAGATCACTGCCGAAAATAAAATCATTTCTACCTACAAAAAAAGCCGTTCTGCTGCACGGAAAAGCTATCATGCAGCTGTCAAAAGAGGAGATGCGATCAGTGCAGCTGCCTATCTGACAGTCGTCTATAACAAGCTTGGAGCAATCCATGCATCCCAGCAAAAAATGTACAACTGGGAGCAGCAGATTACGACGATTATCAAAACAGCAGAATCCCGATTATAGCTATTCAAAAGCCAGATTCAGCGGCTCATTCGACAGCTCTCTCTCTGGCTCCAAATTGGTAACCGGAATGCTATGATCAACTTCTTCGAAGCGGAATCCATCTACCCAGACATGGCCTGTACCGGTAAGAAGTATGCCGATCAGAATTATCTCGCTTGTCTGGGGAATATCCAGCACAATAGCATAGTGATTCCAGTCTGTATCACCCGAAATAGGCCGGTTATTCATATTATCAAATTGCAGAATCTGCTGATCGGCACCGTCGACCCGCATCCATAATCCGCACGCAAGATGAACATTACTGGTTTTGACAAAGCCCGAAAAGCGTATTCGTTTACCTGTATAATGATCTGCTCTGAATTCCTGCATCAATGTGGCAAATGCAAATGGTTCAACGGGATGAATCGATTTGAGATAAGCAGCAGTGCTGCCGGTATGCACAGTATGATGATCCAGACCAATTTCATAATGCGGAGTATCGGTTCCACTCAGGAACCAGCCCTTGATCGGTGAAGTAGTATCCATTATTGACTCTCCTTTATCCAGATAGGGTGAGAGGGAAGCAAAGACCTGACGATAGCGGCCGGGAGGAAGTCCGTATATTTTTTTGAATGAACGGGTAAAAGCTTCCTGACTCTCGAAATGACAGTGCAGCGCAATATCCAAAATGGGAGTATGGGAGTGTAGAAGCAATACTGAAGCCTGACTGAGACGGCGCTGCCTTATATAATCAGCAATATTCATACCTGTGGTTCGGCGAAACAAACGGTGAAAGTGATAAGGAGAAAAGCCTGCATAAGCTGCAATCTGCTCAAGTGTCAGTTCTTCCAGCAGATGGTTCTCTATATATTCAATACTGCTCTGAATAATCGTTTTCTTGATCAATGCTATCCCTCCTTTCTACAATTAGAATACCAGACAGGGAAAATAGATTTTTGATCATTTTTGCGGTCTTGAGGGTCTTTTTAACATCAATAATGTCCAGCAAAGAAGTACACGAAGACATAGAAGGGCGTCCTGTTCTAAACATTATGTCCTATCTGAAACTTGAAAAACACACTATACAAAAGCTGCTAATAGACACGTATAGTTGTAACCGCCAGTTGTCAGGGGTAAGATGGGGCTAACGTACATATTCAGGAGGTTACCCAAAATGAGTACTGACACTATGCTGATGGATTATCTGACTGTTCACTCTGCGTATCATCCGATTGCGATACCCGGCAGAAATAGCTGGACGTACTTTTCCAAAATGACGGGCATTCCGCAATTATGGACACTGGATGATTCCGGTACATCCCGGCTTGTAGTAGAAGCGGAAGACCGAATTTTGAGCGTAAAGTATAGCCCTCTGGGAGATCGTGCTGTAGTAGGAATGGATCATCATGGTAATGAGAAACAGCAGCTGTACATTATGCATCTGCTGAATGAATCCACTCTACCAAAAGCAAGTAGCGACTCGTTGGTTCCACTGGTGCAATCGCTGGAACATTTTCACCATATTGGTGGTTGGTCTCCAGATGGCCAACTGTTATCCTATTCAAGCAATCGAAGAGACCCGGCCTTTTTTGATATTGATGTTATTGAAGTAGATAGCGGAGAAGTGCGGACTATTTTTCAGTATGATGGTAATTGTGTACCGCTTGGCTGGGTAGATCATGAGCATCTGCTGGTTCGTATTCAAGAGACGAATCTGGATAGTGGTATTTATTTGCTGGATATCCAATCAGGTATACGTATTCGTCTTGGATCGAATTCGAATCTGGCACGTTATGAATCCATACTCACGGCAGATCAGGGACGTGCAGGCTATGTACTGACGGATGCTGGTGAAGAGACACTATATATTGCCCGGTTTACATGGGAGCAGCCGGAACAATTGCACAAGCTGCTGGGCATATCGGGTTGGGATATCGAAGAGATTGCTTTAACACCGGATCAGACGATGCTGGCTTTTAGTGTTAATGAGGATGGGATATCCAAACTGGGACTGCTGCGTCCGGATACAGGCGAACGTGAAATGATCGAGGTACTGCCGGAAGGTGTAGTCGATTCCCTTTCCTGGTTGAACGATTACGAATTGATCTTTGCACTGCGTTCTCCGGTAATGCCTGGCGATATCTGGCGGTATAACCGTCTGAATAAAGAGCTGGTTCGACTTACACGAATAGGACATTCCGACACAGTGGGATCATTGTGGAAACAGCCAAAGCTATATCGTTATGATTCATTTGACGATCTGTCGGTGCCTTATTTCCTGTATGATCAGCAGTCTGTACCCAGTGGAGAGAAGGCAGCAGTCATCTATGTACATGGTGGTCCGGAAGGACAGACCAAAGCGGAATACCATCCGGTTATGCAGTATCTGGTACAGCAGGGATTCGTCGTAGCCGCTCCCAATGTACGCGGAAGCAGCGGCTATGGAAGAACCTACATCCAGCTGGATGATGCCCGCAAACGGATGGATTCGGTGCAGGACCTTGCCTGGCTTGTAAAAGCACTTATTCGTGACCACGGTGTTCATCCCCAGAAAATCGGCATTATGGGACGTAGTTATGGCGGTTTCATGGTACTGGCTGCGATCACTCATTATCCCAAGCTGTGGGCTGCAGGGGTAGATATTGTCGGTATCTCCAATCTCAAAACACTGCTGCAAAATACAGGTGCCTGGCGTCGCCGGCTGCGTGAATGTGAATATGGTTCGCTGGCAGAACACAGTGACTTTTTCGATGATATCGCTCCACTGCATCATACGGCCAATATTACAGCACCACTGCTTGTATTTCATGGACGCAATGATACCCGCGTACCGGTCAGTGAAGCCGAGCAGCTGGTACATGATATGAAGGAGCGTAATCAACAGGTAGAGCTGATTGTTTTTGAAGATGAAGGACATCAGACAGAACGACTGGAGAATCATATTACCATGCACCGCAAAACTGTTGAATTTTTCAATGATCATTTGCGCTAAGTAGACCATATTTGAATGACAAAGGAGGCGGAATATATGAATAAACCAATCAATCATCCTGTTATATCCGCACAGGTGGGACAGATCTATGAGCAGCTTATGGCTGATGTACAGGTACAAGCCGGATTGCAGTTTCTGGAACAGGATCATGATCGAACGATTGAAGAACAGATTCAACTTACAGAGATCGAAGCACCAACATTTGCCGAAGCAGCCAAAGGAGCGGTATATAAGCGCAAGCTGGAGGAGTATGGCATTCAGGATGTTATGGTAGATGAGACAGGTAATGTATTCGGTCTTCGTTCTGGCAGTGGCAGTGGTCCTACTCTGGTTGTATGTGCACATCTGGATACCGTCTTTCCTGCCGGTACCGATGTTCAGGCCAAGCACAGAAACGGACGTATCTATGCACCGGGTATTGCGGATGACGGGCGTGGTCTCGCTGCTGTACTGACCATAGCCAGAGCGCTTCAGCACACCGGTATTCATACAGTAGGTAACCTGATTATTGGGGCAACAGTCGGTGAAGAAGGTCTGGGCGATCTGCGCGGAGTCAAAGCATTATTTGCAGGTCGCAGTGATATCGATGGATTCATTTCGGTAGAACCGGGAGCCCCGGAGAAGATTACCTACCTGGCTGCCGGCAGCAAAAGATACAGAGTAACTTTCCACGGTACCGGTGGTCATAGCTTTGCTGATTTTGGTATTCCGAACCCTATTCATGCGCTGGGACGTGCTATTGCTGGAATCTCGGAGATTCGTACGCCTGCTGAACCGAAGACTACTTTTAGTGTAGGGGTAGTAGAAGGAGGTACATCCGTCAATACGATTTCGGAGCATGCGACGCTGCTGCTCGATATGCGCTCCAATTCTGCACAAGCATTGGCAGAATTGGAGCAGCAGGCATTGAATATTATCCAAAAAGCAGCTGAAGCCGAAAACACCCGCTGGAACCGTGAAAATGAGCTGACAGTTCAATTGGAACTGGTCGGTGACCGGCCAGCAGGAGAACAGGGGTCTGATGCTGCAATTGTACAGGCGGCATCAGCTGCGAATCGTGCGATGGGACTGGAACCGGAACTGGAAGATGCAAGCAGTACGGATTCCAATGTAGCGATCAGTCTTGGTATTCCAGCGGTTACACTTGGCGGCGGCGGAGAATATGGAGGCATGCATACACTTGAAGAATATTTTGACCCTGCAGGTGCTTATCGTGGAGCGCAATATGTATTCCTTGTGATGCTGGGGCTACTTGGAGTAGAAGGTATAACACCGCCTTTGCTAATTTCCAAACAAAAATAAGACAAAGCAGGCAAGTAAAAAAGCAAAAAGGTAAAAAGCAAAAGGTAAAAGTAAAAGTCAATCAACAGCGAACGTAAAAGTAAAATCAAAAGTCTGATTATTTGTGTAAACTAATATTTGGTAGCGAAATAAGTCTACATTTTGCAGGTTGTGAGCAAGAATGGTATACTGGTAATTCTTTTTCAAACACAGTTATTTATGTGATATCGATATAGTCTTGATCAGATGGTAACACAATCAGAGACATATCCTGATGCATAATCAAATACTGTATTTTAGAAAATTGGAATTCCCAGTGACCTATTATTTTAGTAGTAATACTGCTAATGAGCGGCATCAACAGGACAAAGTAATCCTTTTTATAAATCATAAAAAATACTTCTTTAAGACTATGTCATAGTTGGCATATCCTACATACTCGGCTTGATTTGGTGACAAAAATGAAATATATTAATGGTGAAGCTGGTTACCAAAAGTCACATAAACTTAAAACATATGACCCAGTTTAAATCTTATAAATCTGGAAACTACCCTGTGGAGCTTGATTTAATCATATATTATGGGTCCGTGGCATGGTGATGTCAGCCAAAAGGTATGCTATACTGCTACCAATATGTTTATTGTTCATGTGTTTACCTGGTTACATTTTTGTAATGCGTTATCTATTTCCTTGTTTGAAGCAGGGTGACATTGAACGGAACAACGCGACTCAAAGGAGCTATTTATTTATACCGGGTCAGATACCGATACCTAATAATATAGTTCCATACCAGAGTACCCGCATAACCGGAACGACAGTAATAGGGCATATAGCCAATATTATGGTCTTAGCCGACTATTCAAAAAATGGAGGTAATAACGAACTATGAGAAAACTACCCGCTTTTATAGTATCCTGTGCCTGTGCTCTAGGCATTACACTAATGGCGTCACCCGCAGACGCTGCTGTCCTGACTCAGGGCATGAGAAGTGGAGATGTCGTTCAATTACAACGGCAGCTTGCCGAGCACGGGTTCTTTCATGCGAATACAACAGGATATTATGGAAGTATCACCACTTCGGCAGTAAAACAATTTCAGCGTGCACACGGACTTAGTGCAGATGGTGTCGCTGGCCCTGCTACACTGTCCAAGCTTGGTGGTAAACGAAGCGGAATTGTAACTGCGAGTGCAAATGTGAGCAGTTCCAGCAGCAACCGTGTGACCGGTTATCACGTGAACGATCAGGAAGCTGTGAATATTCTGGCTCATATCATTTACGGCGAAGCCCGTGGGGAATCTTTCCGTGGACAGGTAGCAGTAGGCGCAGTCGTACTGAATCGTGTTCAATCCAGTCAATTCCCGAATACGATCTGGGATGTAGTGATGCAGCAGGGACAATTTACCGCAGTAGCAGACGGACAGTATTACCTCAAGCCTAATCAGAGCGCATATAATGCAGCACGCCAGGCACTTCGTGGTGTCGATCCGACTAATGGATCGCTGTATTATTACAATCCACGGATTGCGACATCGCAGTGGAGTATGAGACGTCCGGCTGTTATTACCGTAGGACAACATATCTTTACGAACTAATTATTGGGTTGATTCCCGATTTCAAAAGCCCTATCCGCAGGTTGTAAGGGTACTCTGCGTATAGGGCTTTTATATATGTGTAAATTAAAGAAGTTACAGGGAAACGTATAGATTACCCATGATATATCTGTGCTGCTGAAGGAATATGAAAAAAGCTGGACACTGTGGTTGCTAACACGGTGTCCAGCTTTTCAGTTATATTTTTCTTGGGCTATAGCTTGTTATTCGGCTCTATCATCAGTTCCGCTTCGCTATACAGCTTTGGCGATCTCTCTGTCTGAAGCTGATCGTATCGATGTGTACAAATGCAAATCCCATGATTCCTTTTTTATCTTACCGGATATTAATCATTCATCTGCTTGATGTTCAGCAAGAGCAAGAATCCTGTTCCGTTTGATTCTGATGGCTTGATATGGAACAGATTCTTGTTCCCGCTGAAAGTCTGGCAGAAAGATGAATATACTCTGGTAATTTTAGTGCAATCAGAGAAAAACATTACATCAGACCAATAAGGCGACTATATTTAAGCAAAAATAGATACTTAATTCATCTAAGAAAAACATAGCTTTCGATTAAAAGGACAATCATTTAGACATCATGCCCTCACAAAGTGTACTTCGTTAAATATGATGCCCTTCAAAATAGCAACTAATTAGCATCATGTCCGATAAAAGGTACACTTCATTAGAAAAGATCAGCGTTTCAGACTTTTGCCATTCGTGCTGATAACTTCTTTGTACCAGTGGAAAGATTTTTTGCGATAACGTTCCAATGTACCTGATCCGTCATCATGACGATCCACATAGATATAACCATAGCGTTTTTTGAGCTGGGCAGAAGAGGCGCTGACTACATCGATACAGCCCCAGGAAGTGAAGCCCATAACCTCTACGCCGTCTTCTACCGCTTCGGCTACCTGTACCAGATGATCATTAAGGTACTGGATGCGGTAATCGTCTTCGACGGTTTTTTCTCCATCCGGACCAGTGATCAGTTCATCGACAGCGCCCAGACCATTTTCCACGATAAATAGCGGCTTCTGGTAGCGATCATAGAACATATTTAGTACATAACGCAGACCTTGCGGATCAATCTGCCATCCCCATTCGCTGGCTTCCAGATGAGGGTTCGGTACGCCGCTGAACAGGTTGCCCTGACCGGAATGCTTTTTGCTCTCATCGGCAGTTTCACAGATGCTGACATAATAGCTGAAGGAAATAAAATCTACCGTATTCAGCAGCATTTCCTCGTCGCCGCTTTCCATTTTGATCTCAATGCCATTTTCGCGGAAGTAACGCTTCATGTAGCCTGGGTATTTACCGCGTGCATGCACATCTCCGAAGAAGTAGTTTTTGTGCTCGGACTTCATCACGGCAATTACATCATCCGGATTAGGTGTCAGCGGGTAGGTGGGCATGCTCAGGATCATACAGCCAATCTGTGCATCCGGAATGATCTCATGACAGAGCTTCACAGCCGAAGCGCTTGCTACCAGTTCATGATGGATCGCCTGATACAGATCCTGCTTGCTCAGCTGATCTTTGGGCGTATAGATGCCGCCGCTCATAAACGGTGCTTCCAGAATAGAATTGATCTCGTTAAAGGTCAGCCAGTATTTGACTTTATCTTTGTACCGGCGGAATACCGTCTCTGCATAACGCTCATAAAAACCGATCAGCTTGCGGTTGACCCAGCCATCGTATTCTTTGGACAGATGCAGCGGAGTCTCGTAATGAGACAGGGTAACCAGCGGCTGGATACCGTATTTGAGACATTCGTCGAACAGATCATCGTAAAATTGCAGACCCTGCTCGTTTGGCTCCGATTCATCACCTTTCGGGAAAATACGGGACCAGGCGATCGACGTACGGAATACTTTGAAGCCCATTTCAGCAAACAACTTCACATCTTCTTTGTAACGATGGTAAAAGTCGATCCCGACCAGCTTCATATTGTCTTCAGTTGGAGCTTCGGTGATTGGCCCCATTACGCCTTTGGGAGCAACATCCTGGGTGGACCAGCCTTTGCCGTATTGGTCAAAAGCGCCTTCGGCCTGGTTGGCAGCAATAGCACCGCCCCACAGGAATCCCGGCGGGAAATTAAGCGTGGTATTTTGAGAGTCACTCATGTTCAGCACTCCATTCGTTTCGGTATTTTGTGCTACACTGTTAGCAGCACTGCCTTTCAAGCGTAATCGTTGTAACGGGTTACATGTCAACCGGGAATTTTTAGTGTGGTTCCGTCTGCATGAATGGGCAGGACAGTATAGTATGTATTTAGAGACAAAAGGGGAAGTCCGATGTCCAAGTTCGATGAAATTATTCGGTTATCCGGCTATTCCAGAGCAACAGTATCGCGAGTCATCAATCACTCGCGCCATGTCAGTCCGGAAGCAAGAGCAAAAATTTTGAATATTATGAAGCAGCTCAACTACGTACCCAATCGGAATGCAGTCTCCCTGTCGACAGGACAGACGAATCAGATCGGTATTGTAATGGCAAGTACAAACGAGATTGTACTGTCTTTTTTGAATCAATTTGTGGATATCGCCATGGATTATGGCTTTCAGACCATTATATATACGACACGCGGGGACAAAGAAAATGAACTGCGCGCTTTTGAAGACCTGCGTAGCAAAAGAGTCGATGGGCTGGTGATCGTCACCTGTGTTAATGAACCCCGGCTGCTCAAAGCTTACTGTGAATATGGACCTATCGTCTCCTGGCAGCGGATGGGCAGTGATGAGATTCCTTCCGTCGCCATGGATCAGGCAGAAGGATATCGACTTGCTCTGGAACATCTGGTATCCAGGGGCTATACCCGGATTGCCAATCTATTTGGCCGGGTCGAGAGCTTGAATACCCAGAGCCGACGGGAAGCCTATGAGCAGTTTATGCGGGATCATCATTTGCCGGTGCGAACAGATTGGTATCGGTATTCGGTATTTACACCAACTGATGGAGAGGAAGCGCTGCGCGAGCTGATTACCGGTTCGGAACTGCCCCAGGCTGTACTATGCGCCAATGATTATGTAGCGATCGGTATTCAGTCTGAAGCGAACAAGCAGGCAATCTCTATCCCGGATCAGCTGGCGATTGTAGGGTTTGATGATACAGAGCTGGCGCATACACTCGGGATTACGACTATTTATAATCCGATTGCAGAGCAGGCTACGCATGCCTTTTATCGATTATGGGCTGTGCTTGGCAAGCAGCAGATGGGACAGGAACAACAGCTGCCACTGGAGAAACTGCAGTACAAGCTGATTGCACGTCAGACTACTTAAGCCCTATTTTTTGTAATCCTTATGTAAAACAAACCTCTTTAAATCGCGATTTGTGTAAAAAATGTCTTATTTCCGAATTTTATTCGAAAAAGGCTTATCCATACTGACATTCCGTCCGAATAATTGGGTAATAAGACGATATAAATTAGGGTTTATGATCAAGTTGTAGCCTGGTAGAAATGAAAACAACAATGATCTATCAGCGTCGTATCATGTTGTTTGCTCCACTTGCGCTGAATACTCGAAGAGGAAGGCAGGGGTTGCAGTGAAGCAGATCGCCGTACAGCCTTATTACAAAATCGAGCGTGAAATTACAGATCGCGAGCAGAAATACCTGACCGACGAGCGGGAAATGGTGCTGTATGAAGACCGTCTGATTACGCACCGCAGAGAATTTCCACTGTGTGATATATTCGATATGTCCTATCGTAAACTGGGAGCAGGCGAAGGATTATTCTATCTGCATACCAGCAAAGGTGTATTTTCGTACACGATTCGCAAAGACCCTACACGCTTTATTCGTGCCTTTAAGGAAAAGGGGTCCAAGCAGCAGCAAGCCGGAACCTATCGCTCCTAAACCAGGTACAACGTCAACATAGCATCATAACACAAGATTGGAATAAAAAAGAAAGCCCCGATCCTGGATCAGGGGCTTTTTATAATAATCAGATATGGTATGAGTGAAGATAAATAGGGTCTGAATTTATAGAAAGCACCACCGTACAAGCTCACTAACGAGTTTGTACAGTGGTGCTGTTTGTGCATTTAATGAATGCTGGCAGCCGGGCGGATAATCATCTCGCTTACGTCCACTTCGGAAGGTTGCTCAATCGCATACAGGATCGCGTTAGCAATAGTCGATGCAGGGATAGAAACGCTGCGGTATTCTTTCATCGCCTGGCGAGCATGTTCGTCAGATATGGTATCTGCCAATTCGGACTCTGTTACACCCGGAGAAATCAGTGTAACTCGTATATTGGAGTCCGTCTCCATTCGCAGTCCATCCGTAATTGCTTTGACGGCGTATTTGGTTGCGCAGTAGACTGCTGCTGTAGGAGTAACGCTGTAAGCCCCGATCGATGCGATATTGATAAAATGGCCGTTGGACTGCTGTTTCATAAGTGGTAATCCTGCGGCAATCCCATGCAGTACACCGCGTATATTGACATCAATCATACGATTCCACTCCTCCACTTTGATCTCTTCAAGAGCGGAGAGCGGCATGACTCCTGCATTATTCAATAGCACATCCACCTGTCCATAAGTATGAACGGCAAACTGTATAAATTGCTCCATTTCCTCCAGCCGCGTTACATCCAGTTGCATATACGCTGCAGATCCGCCAGCAGCCTGGATCTCGGAAGTGATGACTTCCAGTCGCTCGGTACGGCGGGCGCCCAGAACGACGTGTGCTCCCCTGGCAGCCAATAGACGCGCGGTTGCTTCTCCGATTCCGCTGCTGGCACCTGTAATAACAATTACTTTTCCATTTAGATTAGACATGATAATTCCTCCAGTAAATTATATTTTAAAATCCCATATGAAGATATCCAGAATCGCTACTATCTCTAATCATCTGCTGGCGTTTCTTGTACGAATCATCTGCCAGCGTTCCATAGTTGAACCAGTGTACGATACATATCCCGGATGGTTTGATCTAAAAACATAATGTTTTGAAAGTAATAAAGTGTGTTGTCTATTATTCAATAAACAAGGGTAGGGTCAGTTCTGTTCACGATAAAGAACCATCCCGGCATGGTAAAGTACATCTTCACGAAAATCACCATCGGCAGTAAACCCGGTATCATCCACATAGTCAATATGATCACCGGTAATTGTATAATGACCTGTGTAGGCACTTGTAATCTTCCCTCTGGTTTCATCATAGCGTCCACCCGGTAATAATTCGTGACGGATATAACCGTCTGCGGTTACCCAGATGCCAATATACGGATGAGTCGATACAGTTGGTTCGGACATGGTAATCTCTCCTTTGCTGGTTATAATTAAAATAGCAGCGGCATGATATACGGCTTTGTAGAATATACTTATCGTATACAAACAGTGTATGAAGATAAGGAGTGCTGCCACTTGCTGATGTCTTTATTATGTGCCTCATTCAGCAGGAAGCGGTAGCAAGATCAGCCCGGATTCTTGCCTGAAACTCGCAAAATGGTTACAGCAGAAATTGAATTCAACAGCTAAATGATAATTGACAGGATGGATGATAGAGAAATTCATATTCCGAGTATTCTATGTAGACAGGAGGAATAGATATGACTATGATGGATACCGATCAGAGAATCCACGATCGTCTGCAGGAGTTGGCGGGTGAGATTGAGCGATTAACTGATCAAGAAGGCATTCAGCCAACACAGATTCCGTCACTAAGCCTGATTCGTAACAGTGAAGTGACCAATGCGATCCATATGATCTATGAACCGGCTATTTGTCTGGTGGCTCAGGGGCGCAAGCAGGTGATGCTGGGACAGGAGAGTTACGAATATGGCCCGCTGGATTACTTTCTCGTCTCGGTCGATCTGCCTATTTCGGGTCAGGTAATCGAAGCTGATCGTGATCATCCCTATCTGGCAGTCCGGCTGGCTCTGGACCCTGCACAGATTCTGGAGATGGTGCAAGAGACGGAACTTCAGGCTGCCGCCGCACCGGCCAAGCGTGCCCTATGTGTAAGCCGGACTGATCTGGGATTGACCGATGCAATACTGCGGCTGGTCAGACTGCTGGAGACGCCGGATCATATTGAGGTGCTTGCCCCTCTGTTAATCCGGGAGATCCTGTATCGTATCTGGCAAGATCAACAGGGAGATATATTGCGGCAGCTGGCAGTGACCGGCAGCAGTACATCGCGCGTCGCCGGAGTCATCAAGCATATCAAGCAGTACTACGATCAGCCGCTGCGTGTCGAGGAATTGGCAGCTGCAGGCAGCATGAGCAGTTCTTCACTGCATCGTTATTTCAAAGAAGTCACCGGCATGAGCCCGCTGCAGTACCAAAAGCAGGTGCGGCTTCAGGAAGCACGTCGTCTACTGTTATCGGAAGCGGCAGATGCAGCCGAAGTAGGCTATCGTGTAGGGTATGAGAGTCCTTCCCAATTCAGTCGTGAATATGCCCGGTTATTCGGTCTTCCGCCGATAAGTGATATGAAACGATTACGTGAATGTCCGGTAGTTATATAAAACATGCACCGTCATCATAGACGGTGCATGTTATAAACGTACAGGGGCGCATCGGATTCATTGCCGTTGCTTTTATATTATGTACGATTGGTATATTTGTAATTATTGGGCGGTAAATCCACCATCAATAGGTATCACAGCTCCGTTGATATAGCGGGCACGATCACTAAGCAGGAAAGCGACCAGATCGGCGATCTCTTCGGGTTGTCCCAGACGACGCTGCGGAATAGCATTTTCTACGGCCTGAAAAGTCTCGGGATTATCCTGACGATATTGTCTGACCATTGGAGTCTCGGTAGTACCCGGAGCAATCGCATTAATCTGGATGCCCTGATCGGCATATTCAACAGCAACTGTACGTGTAATCCCGATAATTCCATGTTTGGTAGCCGAGTAGGAACCCACGGTAGCTTGACCTACCAGTCCGGCGGTCGAAGATGTATTTACAATCGAGCCGCCGCCATGCTGAAGCATAACTTCCAGCACATATTTGATACCATACAATCCACCGAGCAGATTAATACCTACTACCTGATTGATCTGCTCAATCGTATTCTCTGCAAATTGTGTACCCGGTCCGGAAATTCCGGCATTATTAAAAAACATATCAATCGTGCCAAAATGCTCTACTGTACGATCTACATAATTTTTGACATCTTCGGCCCGGCTCACATCTGCCTGAATAAAAATAGCATCGACGCCCTTTTGCTTCAGCAGTGTAATCGTCTCTTGGCCTGCTGCTTCCGAGATATCAACGATACTGATATTAATGCCTGATTCCGCCAATTTCAGTGCCACGGACTGACCCAGTCCACTGCCACCTCCAGTGATTACAGCTACTTTACTCTTCGTCTCACTCATACCTTTGTTCCTCCGTTATCGCATAATTATGCAGAAATCTGCTGCTTCATTGTATGCTTACGATAACGTATTTTCAAGTAAACCTGACAGTCATATATGGATGCTATCACCGGATACACAGGAATAGAGTAGAAGGAAGGGAGCACAGAACAGTAAAATAGCTGAATGTATCAGGTGATGATGATTTTGTTTTTGCTGGCGAGAATGCGCAGTTCACGCAGTAGTTGATCGCGTCCGTTTGGCGGAAATTCAATCTCTACGCCATAATGGTAGCGTCCGGATTCGGTACGGTTCCATTTCAGACGACCTTCCAAATACAGAGGTTCTTCATGCAGTAGCATATGGATGCTGACGCGGATTTCTTGATGATCTGCCTGAATCTCTACAGGAAGGGATAAACGGCAGCCTGCACTGCTCAGATCCAACAGCAGAGCCTGCATCGGCTTCGAATGTACAGCTTTGCCATTGATTTGCAGGATGTGCAGAGCAAAGGGTACAGGTTCTTTCAGTACATAACGGAACGGGGTTTTTCTGCGGTTATGTGTCATCATGATAATTCCTCCTTTGATTGGGTACCAGGATATAACGAAAAGTAGAAGGGAAAGTTTATTTTACAGCCTAAAAGTAATGGTTTTTATAAATAACAGGTATTTAGTACTATTATTTATATCGACACGATTCGTCAAAATGTTAAGTCTTTTGTAACAATTTCGCCTAAAATAATACAAAATGAATGAAAATAATAAAATAAATTGAGAATATTGAATAGATGGATACGAATATGCGTGACAAATTTGTTATATATGGCATAAATGCGTTTATACGCACTATATTCTCCATAGAAATCCATAACAAAAAACATCTGCCTGTACTCAGGCCGGACAATAGCCATGAAGTTGGTACGGTCCGGTTGAAGTCTACAGAGAGATGTATAGATCGAGCAGATGAGTAAATGGTAAACGAAAAGTACAAATGAAAATAGTGAAGAGGGACAATGTGTATACCGATAGATGCAGACAGATATGGAGAAGCTGATATACACCTGAAAGATACAATTAATTACATCGATATCATTTGTATACTGATCAGAGAGCCAGTGCTTCTTCCGTAATCCGTTTGATATCAATGGTAGAGAATGTACCTTCATGTACCATATCCGGCAAAATATTTTCCAGAAAATAATCGACGCAATGAAGATCTACATGTTTGATTTTGACGAGTGCGTTACGGTACATGGCGATAAATTCTTTTTCGGTATTACCGCGCTGAAGCTCCGAAAAAGCTTCGTACACCTGGTCCATCTTATCAGCGACCTGCAGGATCATGCCTTCGACCGAGTTGTCCTTTCCTTCATGCAGCTGCTTGCGGAAAATAGGCTTGAAGTCATCCGGAATATTTTCCTCGATAAAATGTTCGATCATGCCTTCCTCTACCTTTTGCAGCAGCGAACGCAGTTCGAGAGAAGAGTGCTTGACCGGCGTTTTGATATCGCCGATGAATATTTCGCCGTAATCGTGGCTACTTGTAATCTCGTAAAGTTTTTTCCAATCGATAGAAACGCCGTGCATCTCTTCAATGTCTGCCAGTGTTTTGGCATATTGTACCACTTTCCAGGAGTGGGCAGAGACGCTGTGCTGTTCAAATTTAAATTTGCCCGGGCAGCGAATAATCCGTTCCAGATCATCCAGTGAGCGGAAGTAAGCGTGAATTCCCATATGACTAACCATCCTTTGAGTACTGTGAATTTGAAGTGAGATCGCAGGTATAATGATCAGTATAGTACTCTAGTGTTAGCGGCAGGTTAAGCACAGGTCAAATCTGTGACAGAGAGGAACAAAAGCAGACAAAATAAAAAAACTGATCAGCAATCAGATCAGTTTGGCATAACCTATGTAACAGACTGGGCCTTGGGAAGCCCGTCCACGAATAGATGAAAGGATGCTGCTGTCAGCATAACAGGGTATAATTATTAGTTGTAGCGAGGTGCAGTTTTTACGTTTTGATCCTGTACGATTTGTTCAGGGTTAAACTGCATCACACTGTCAGCAATTACGGATTTGGCTTGACCGTATGCATAAAATGAAGCTTTGAATTCCTTCAGGAATGAAGCCAGTGTTTTCATCGGGGTAGCTCCTTTGATTAAAATATCTACATAAGTTATTTTCGGTCAATCCAGCTTATTTATCAAAGGGTGTGACAACGAGTACAACAGAGATGTAAGCGAGAACAGTCTGCGTTCTCTCCGCCAATCTATTGTTTTCTCCCTCTACCTTTTTATTTTAAAATAACAACAGATAATTACAGGAGGTCATATCATGAAAAATGCAGCCATTTACAGTTCTATACCAGACCTGAAGCAGCTGGAAGAAATTATCCGTACTCTGTACAAGGATCACAAAATTACGGTAAAACCTGATCGTACCTATATCGAGGTCATCCAGGGCGGACTGTTCCGCAAGAAGATGAGAAAAGGATTCAATATCATGACCAGTCAGACCGAGCCTGCACAGTTCAGCGCGATGATCGACGGAATGGGTGGATTTTTCTATCAGGTACCTGCTGTGAATAAGCAGGTACAGCAAAAGATACTACTCAAACTGAGTACCCTTAATATGGTGATCGGTATTGAGACAGAAGAAGATATTTCGGAAGAGTTCTATGGAGAACTGCTGCATATTGTTCGTTCGCTGGATGGGCTACTGTTCTGGGGAGGCGGCCAGCTGTTGGATGGTCAGGGACAGCTGCTGCTTGATGCAGAAGGCAATTCCGGCGTGGAAGATTATATGGTTACTGCGCATACGAGTCATTTGCATAACGAATTTCAGATTACACCGACCGGGGAAAGTCGCAAACAACGCTCCAATACCCATCTGGAAAAGCAGGGCATACCGATCAATGCCACACTTTCTGCACGGCTGGGAGATGAGCAGGCCGAACGGATTCGTACGAGAGATGAGGTAGCCAAGCGAGCCGTCGCTGTCTGTATTACCGCTGTCAAAGGAGAATGTGTAGGTGCGGGCGAGACGGTGACAACTACCCGGAAACTGATCAGCCGGATTGTTCGGCAGTATGATGCAGAGGGCTTGTTCACTCCGGAAGAAAAGGCATTTATTGATCAGGAACAGCCAGGGCAGGACGATGTAGTTCGCTTCTCCTGGCGTTATGAAGCCTTATGGGTACTGCTGTGGGCACTCGGACATATCGATTCATTAGAGGAACCGACACAGATCTGTGACGTAGAAAAGGCAGTATCGATCCTGCATGAGTTTGACAGCTTTACAGCTTTTCGTGACCGTTCACAATTGCGACCAGCATCCGAGATTCTGGATGCAGCGGATTTGATCTATCGTTATGATTGGGCATGCATAGACAGTCGTGTACATCAGCGCCCTGTCCCGGGTGGTCTGGATGCAGGTGTTGTTCATGAACGACACTATGCGCTCAACTGGCTGACCGGTTACCTGGGTCAGGACTGGGATGATGTTCGCACCGATACGTGATCGAATCCATACACTCATGCCGGATCGCTCAGGTTCATCGATGATTGGATTCGCAATGAAAGAGGCAATATACCCATCATCCACACGATTCAGCTGTCCCGAAAGAACAGCATTCATCAGCTGGTTAACAGGGTAGATACACCCCTTTTTTTAATGCGATAACAATAATTCTATTCCTGCCCTGTGTGACATAAAGCGTTTACAATCGAAAAATATCGTGTTATGGTAATGACCAAAGGATTGTTACTGCGAATGCGGGCAAAACCTGGGTACGACTATGTTCCATGCTATGGAGCACAGTAGTGTCCGGGTTTTTTTGCGTTTATAGCTGAGGGGCAGACAATTCTACAGTATGTAAATGGAAAAGGGGTCAGCATAATGAGGAAAAGCAGATGGGTCAAAATGGTATTGTCAGTAAATCTATGTATACTGATCGCAAGCGGGATAAGCGGACAAGCGACAGCTGCACCTGCCAAGAGCAAGGACGCTTTGGCGGCAGCCGGACAATCTGTCCAGCAGCAGAAAGCGCGAACCATTATTACCAATGATGGTGAAGTGGATGATATGAACTCGATGCTGCGCTTTTTCCTGTATGCCAATGAAGTCGATCTGGCCGGGATTGTATTGACCAGCTCGGTCTATCATTATGCGGGTGATCCTGCGAAAGGAATTGAGCCTTATCGCTGGACCGGTACCCAGTGGCTGACAGATATGATCGATGCTTATGCACAGGCCTATCCCAACCTGAGCAAGCATGCCGATGGTTATCCAACGCCAGATTATATTCGTAGCGTAACCAAGATTGGCAATATCTCATACAAGGGAGAGATGGATCAGGTTACCGAAGGTTCCGAATTTCTGAAAAAGCTGTTCCTGGACAATGACCCGCGTGATCTGTACGTGCAGACATGGGGCGGTACCAATACAACAGCGAGAGCACTGAAATCAATTGAAGAGCAATATAAAGGAACGGATCAGTGGTCTGCTATTCAGCAGAAAGTCAGCGACAAGCTGGTACTGTACATTATTCTGGACCAGGACGACAGTTACAACGAATATATCGCCAAGAATTGGCCGGATATCCGTATTATCAATGATCAATCGAACTTCTGGCACTTTGCTTATGCCTGGAAAATGCACACCGAAGCTGTGAACAGCAAGCTGCACGGTGCGTGGAACTACGAGAATATCCAGAACAATCATGGTCCGCTGCTGAATCTGTATGCACTGATGGGTGACGGCAAAATGATCGATGGAGAGCTCGCAGAAGAACAGCGCGGCAGTGAATCCTATTTGCAGAACAATCCGCAGTATGATCGGTATGATTTTATTTCCGAAGGTGACTCACCATCGTTCTTTTACTTGATCGATAACGGACTGCGCAGTATGGAAGATCCAAGCTATGGAGGTTGGGGCGGCCGTTTCGGTCAGGTCAATGACAAGCTGTATCGCAACAATGTACTCGATTATGATGTACATACCGGCCGCTATGAATCGGAATATTCATTAACGCGCTGGTTTGATGATATCCAGAACGACTTTGCAGCCCGTGCAGATTGGGCCATTGCTTCACAATACAAAGATGCCAATCACAACCCCACGCTCAAAGTCAAAGAAGGACTGAATCTGACTGCCAAGCCGGGTCAGTATATTACGCTGCATGCGATAGGCAGCGATCCGGATGGCGACCAGCTGAGTTACCGCTGGTGGCGTTATTATGAAGCGGATACGTATACCGATTCCCGCGTAACGCCTGCTGCCGAAGAGAAAGACGCGGTGGACGGACTGCTACTGGGTATTCACCGTCCGCTTGCGACAGGCGAGAAACGTAATACGATAGGGCTGAAAAACAGCAATACCCCGACCGTTAAATTCCAGGTTCCCAAAGATGCCAAATCCGGTGATACGATCCATATGATCGCTGAAGTCCAGGATAATGGCGCTCATACACTCAAGCATTATCAGCGGGTAATTATTACAGTGAAATAATTCGCGCTGCTGCATGATCCCTGTTTCCCTTTTCCCTGAACGCTGCCATCTGTTCTACACAGCAGCAGTCTATGGACAAAAGGGATCAGGGTCTTTTTTTGTACAAGCGATCGAATGTAGTAAAATAAGTACTATACATAAAACGGATCATGAACGGAGGAGCTTATGGATAAAAAAGCAAAACAAATACTCACCAAAACGTTCTGGCAAACCGGCGGCTGGAAGTCTGGACCGCCAGTGCTGCAGGGAGAAGATTTTGAGTATGCCCGCAGTCAGGGTGTCATGTTCGACCCGCTGACGATTACGCATGATGAACTGGTACAGCGTCTGCATGAGCTTCATCAGCGTATTACGTTGGAACAGGTGAGCGAAGCCTTTTTGCATAGTTTGTCAACCCGCCGGATACATCTGCGCAGTGCATTGTCCAGCTGGGCGCTTACGGCGGAGCTGCCCCTGCATACATACGAACAGCGCCAATCGGTACATGCCAATACGAGCAGCTGTGGTGATTGTAATTTTCACAGGCTTATGTCGGATCGCAGCTATGTAAATACAGATCTGAATGTACTTAATTTCGAACGGATCAAATGGGGCGGTGTACGATTGAACTGGCTGCTGTACTGCTGGCTGGATCTGGAATTGTTCAGCAGGGAAGAGCCTGCTGCTGCCACACAAGAAGATGTATGGCTGTTCCGGCAGATGCTGGAGCAGGTGAATCAATGTGATCCTGCAGATAGCGCACGCAAACTGGAGAAGCGCTGGAAAGATATTTTCCCGTCCAGCAAGTATGAGCGGGATGCAGTTATGGAAATCCTCGGATATGCCGGAATTCTCAAGACACAGGATACACCGCGAATCGGCAGGGGCGGCGATAATGATTTTAGTTCGATGGCGGTATGGCAGGGACAGGATCGGTATGAAGCTGGAGTGGTTGCATATTATTTTGGCAAATGGAGGTTGGACTCATGAATGGAGAGATCCATCAGCTGCTGCTGATTACATCGCTGGGTAACGGTTATCTGATTCATAGCGAAGATGCTTCCAGCAAGGAATTGGAGCATACCAACAGCATTCACGTTACCTTTACAGATGGCGTACAGAGCTGGAATTGGGCGAGCTGGCTGGATTATCTGCGTAGCGTTGGCTGTCAGCGTCTGATGATGGTCAGCGGCAGTCAGCCCGAGGACAATTGGCAGACGAGCGGATTCGCCGGAGGTGGTGCCCGAGCAGGTATTATTGCCCTCGGAGCACAGCATAACCGGATCTGGATTCCGCAGTGGGAGAGTGGGCAGTTCCGTTCGGAAGTGCGCTGGAATATTACGTATACCGAGCAGGAACAAGAGCTGGGCCAGCCTTCCGAGCGGGTCTTTTTACCACTGGATGAAGTCAGGATACAGTTCAGAAGTGCGCTGGAACAAATTGCCCGATTGGCAGAGGAGATTGAACAATCCTTTTGGAAAAAGAACTTTTTTGACCCTGCGATTGCTATTCTCGATGGAACAGCCGATATGCCACGTCTTGTATTCAAACTGCCGGATGTCTACAGCGACGAAGCAGTGCGTCTGCTGAATGCAGTCTACAAAACATGGGTATTTGGCGCAATGGGTTCGTGGAACGACGATCCGCCTGCTTCTGCGCATGCTCACGGAAGATATGAGGAATATAACCAATACTCCGCCCGTTTGTATGCAATACTGGTGCAGACTGCCCAGGCAGCAGTAAATTCGGTTGTATTTTAACTTCTCGGATAGAGGAACAGGAAAGGAGGCGGACATCGATTATGTATCAGAAGATTCATGACCATCTGGTGCAGATAGAGCACACATTGACCCTGGAAGAAGTACAGCAGCTGGCTGCCAGCCCGGATCTTCGTATCATCCAGTGTGCAGAAGTGCTCGAACCGGCAGCCTGGAAACTGCTGAATGAGCACCTGTTCCCAGTAAGACAGGATATTCTGCTGCGTCTATACGGATTCTATGACTCGGTATGTGATCTGGGTGTTCTGGAGATTCTGCCACAGCTGACCCGACTGTCGGTGGAATGTGAAGGAGAATTCCGACATCTGGACGCAGTGGCTGCACTGCCAAAGCTGGTACAGCTGCAGCTGTCTCTGACACAACTGACTGATCTGGATATCCTGGAGCGGATTCCATCGGCACTGGAGCATCTGCATATCGGGCGTACGCAGTCCCGCAGACCCGACCTGCAAATGCTGGCGAGATTCCAGCAGCTGCATCATCTGCATATCGAGGGACATCACAAAGGTATCGAGGTGATCAGTCAATTATCTCAATTAAAGCAGCTGACTTTACAATCAATTACCGTCCCTGATTTGCAGTTTGTGCAGCCCTTGTGCAACCTGGATCAGCTTATTATTCGCCTTGGCGGAATACGGGATTTGAGTGCGCTGGATAACAATCGATCGATCCGGTATCTGGAGCTGTCGCAGATCAAGGGACTGGAAGATATCTCTGTAATTTCTTCACTGACAGGGCTGCAGTATCTGTTCCTCCAGGCACTGCCTCATATTTATGCGCTGCCATCCTTTTCCGGTCTGCATTACTTGCGCAAGGTGGCACTGGAAAATATGAAAGGACTACGGGATATCAGTACACTGGAGTATGCTCCGGCTCTAATCGAATTCACCCACCGCGAAGCATGGGAGATGAAGGTAGAGGCTTACGAACCGCTGCTGCGCAATCCATCGCTCCAGCGCGTCTATGCCAAACTGAAAACACCCAAAAAGATGCAGCAGCTTCGTCAGCGGATGATATATCATAACAAGAAAGATGCACTGGAAGAATATGAGCAGGGTAGAACCAGTTGGTGGGACACGTTTCCTGTTCAGTAGCGAGCACGGGTATAGAGACTGTAATTATAAAAAAGGGACGCCACCTTTTCCGGCAGCGTCCTGTTTATGATGCCATTATTTAATAATGTTCATTTTATTATCCCGTCAGGCAAGTATACTTTTGCGCTTTGCTTCCTCGATCCAGCTTGGGAATTCACTTAGCAGCCGATCATATAGCTCTTCGTCGCTGACTTTGGAGATATCGTCCAGTTCAAAGAAATTCGCATTATCTACAAAACGGCCTTTGAGTTCATCCAGTTCGCGCAGCACGCCATAGTTGGCATTGCCCAGTCCAACAAACTGCCAGAACAGATTGTAGCGAGAGCTGTCGATGATCAGCTTGGCAATTTTGCTCTTACTGCTGACACCACCATCGCTGAAAAAGATAACATAGGTAGGTATGCGTACATTGGGTTCTTCTTTGGTATATTTGCGGATCACGTCCTCCATCACGGGCGGCTCGTTATTGGTTCCGCCTTTGCTACCCAGCTTGTAGGCACGTTCCACATAATTCTCATAATCCTCTGCACGTACGCTTCGTGCACGCAAAAAATCTTTGGCAAAAAACCATACGTCCAATTCTCCATTATCATCAAAAGCAGCTGCAATCGCCAGTACACGTTCAAAAGCTTCCTGTACAATCCCTTTTTTGTAAAGGGAATACATGGAACCGGAAGCGTCGAATACAACGGCTACCCGTGCCTGGATTGGTGCTACGTTTTTCTTTTGGAGAGACAGGGTGACTTTCTTTTTGAGCAGATCGATCTTGGTCAGCGATGTCGTCAGTTTGGGACCTGGAGGTTCGGCAGCGGTTGAATCGGTAGATGCAGATACAGCAGCAGGGGTGGAAGCTGTTGTTTGTGTAGCGGAATTTGTTACGCTTGAGCCCTCTGCTTCATCAGCCGAAGCATCACTGCTCTCAATCTCTACGCCAAATGACTCGGCCAGTGGCTGCAGTCCACCGAAGAAGCCACGGCCAATCGCCCGGACCTTGAATGTATCTTTATACTTATAGATCTCGATTAAAATCAGTGCCGTTTCTGCGGTCACCTCGGATAGGGTATATGTAATTTGCTGTCCATTTATTTGTAGCACAGCCTGACAATTGCTCACCTCTGCAAAGGTACCTGCACCCTCAAGGGTAGCCGTAAATACACATTTGCTGACAGGAGCCTGCTGGAGTCTGTTCAGATCCAGTTGAAACCGGGAGCGCTGTCCATCTGCCTGTACCAGTTGAACACACTGGTGAGGATCTACATTCTGATTATAAAAAATAAAATACTCGTCGGAAGGAACCTTGCCATCCTCATTGACCATAAAGCAGCTGATATCCAGTGAAGAAGGGGAAGCACTACATTGTATAACCACGTCTAGCATACTGCCGGATGGTATATTGGCGTTTTGTCCCTGATTTAATGCAATCTGTTCTCCAGCCATGTGTCTAACCTCCTGAATAAATAATAGTTATTATACTCTTTACCATGATTTCTTGGATTCGCATCGTCCAATTGAAATAAATGTACGATTCTTCTATTGATCTTTGTGATACAAATAGTTAGAACAAGCATCCTCAAAAAAGAACCAATAAAGGAATCATCAGAGTAGCTATAGCAATCATAAAGGATACTTGGGACGATGCTCCAATCAAGTTGCTTCCTGCTCACCAGCTGCCAACATCAGCCGGTAAATCTGACGCGTTGTATTCACATTGCGTATTGTCATGTACCGGTACAGCCTGGAAGAGGCCAGTTTGTTCATGCCACTACGAGTAACATTTTCCCGGGGGACCGATACCAGCAATGCACCGGGGATATACAACAGCGTACCCAGATCTGGTTTGAGAGGTATCTGTTCCAAGATGGAGCTATCGTTGATGTCATCCCACAGGAAAAATACATCGCTTTTCATCTGTTCATCGTTGGTCCAGTTCTCTGGTAAAGCCGTGATAACCTCTTTCATCTGCGGCAGCGAACGTACCATTACCGGGATATCCAGCTGGAAATCTGCTGCAATCGCCTGTTCCAGCTGGATAGACAGTTCAGCCGAAGACAGTTCACTGGCGAAAATAATATTTCCCGAGTTAATATAGGTCTTCACTCGAGTCATCCCGGCTTGTTCAAAAGTGGATTTGAGCAGTTTCATATTGATGTTATTATTGCCGCCAACATTAATGCCGCGAAGCAAAGCTGCATAAATCATCTATACCCCTCCTTGCTGTCCAGTCTATTACCAGTTTAAACCCAGATACACAAACAGATCATTCATTTGCTGTTCGCCCAGAAGTTCGAGCAGTTGCGGTTCGATCATTTCCGTATATTCGGTCTTGATCTCGTCTGTCTCTTCATCTGTAATCTCTCCCTGCAGGACAGCAGCCGCTTCAATCATAATAACCAGAGCCGCAAAAAAATCAGCCAGGGATGAGGCTATAGGCTCGGGATCATTGCCTTCAAAAGCGGCATATACCGGAGAGTCCGCTCTGCTGGTATCCACAATCAGCGGATCATCATTATAATTGGCAATTACCACATGGTGGGATGGCCAATTTGCTGATTCCTCCGGTGAATCTGAAACTCCAATCCAGCGGTAGCCAAGCTGCTGGCGGTACAGATACTCCGGCGCTGCAAATTTTAGCAAAATACCGTCTCCAATCAGCACTGCTGCACTTTTTATTGAGCCAGCCGCTTTTTCATCGACCATTTCAAAATGACTGTATAGGTAATGAAGCTCGGGAGACAGGGGAATACGATCATCAATCTCTGGTTGAATCGGCTCGGAATAGGCACGAATAAAAGAATCGTCAAACAGTCCGTATGATTGATTGTACAGATCCTGCTGCTGAATAAAGGAAAGAATAGAGGTATGTAATTTACTAAAATCCGTCATTGGACAACGTCCTTTCAATAGGCTTTATAGGTGTGGATAAGTGTCTGTAACAACATTATAGTATACGATCCGGCGTACAGAACAACGTAGGTATTGGAGGCGAATAGATTACTATTTGGCCGGTCTGTTATACTCTACTATAAAGTAATTCAACCCAAAGGAGAGATGGATATGTCCGTATTATCTGCACAAGAATTAATTGACCGGGACAATCATGCCTGGGAAGAAATTGTACAGCTGTTTGCCGAAGGTGCGAATACATATACCATGTGGCCTGCCGACCGCAGCGAAGGAGAAGAGACCCTGCGCTGTCTTCAGGTAAGTACGCGTTCCTATCTGGGCGCAATCGCCTATGAAGCAGGCGGTATCTGCTTGGATCATGGCTGGATTACACTGCTGGGTGCAGGCAGTACAGAGGTATATGGTGATCTTCGTTCATGGAATGGACTGCAAAGTCAGTTGCCGGTGAAGACACTGACGGGCAAACTGCTGGTAGCCTATGATGCAGCAGGCGGGTTTTTCGCGCTGGATACGACAGATGGACAGATTTGTTATTTTGCACCAGATACGCTGGAATGGGAAGCGACTGAACTGACATATTCGGAATGGATCAACTGGCTGGCGGCCGGTGATTTGCAGCAGTTTTACGAGACATTCCGCTGGCAGAACTGGAAACAGCAGACCGAGCAGCTGGAAGTGGGACAGATATTTGCCTACTATCCGCCGCTCTGGACAGCTGAAGGTGGAGGAGAAACCAGCAGCAAACAGGTAGTACCTGTAACAGAAGCCTGGCAGCTGGCTTTGGAGAAAAGCTGACAATGGAGAATTCTGCAGGCCCATACCTATCGTTTGCACCTATTTATTGTATATTACAGCAGTAGAGAACGATTCGTTGGATGCCATACATGTACTCAACTTATATAATTGTCGATCGCAAGCTTCATCCCTTCATGACTAGCGACAAATCCAAGCTTTTCATAAAAATGATGCGCACTCGTCCTGCTCTTGTCGGTTGTCAGCTGAATCAGCTGGCAATCCATGTCCCGAGCCGTTTCAATAGCATGACGCAGTAATGCTTCTCCGATTCCCTGGCTGCGATAGCGGCTGTCCACACGAACGCCTTCGATTTGACCGCGTGTCATCCCGAGTCTGGATAGACCGGGAATGATCGTCAGTTGGAGACATCCGATAACATCCTCATTATGAACAGCAACGATAATCGAGTTGCCCGCCTGTTGCTGGATTTTGGCAAAAGCAGTCTGATATTCTTCCGGTAGCGGATCTTCAAAACGCTCTCTCGCAGCTCCCAGTTCATCATCTGCCAGCAAACGTACTATTGCTGGCAAATGTTCCAAAGTAGCTGTCTTATATTCCATAAGAATTCACTCCTTTTTTATATGAATAGCTATTCCTGTGCAGCATGACGATTTACATACCAGTCGATCGCATTTTTGTACATTACCTTGTCGAATTGTTCCTGCTCCAGCGTATGATGGATGAGTTCAATATCATCATGATGATAAGGTCGTCTGGCTCTTGTGGAAGGCAGATCTGTACCGAACATTAGTGCATCCGGACTCACTGCACAAATTGCCTGGATCGCCTCCGGCACATCCAGTTCCACTCTCCCAAAGCCGGTAGCTTTGACACGGATGCCTTTGTCCACCAGATGGAGTAAATGAGGAAATCCTGCACGGGACAGTCCCATATGATCTACGATTACAGCTGGAAGATTCTCAATCACCGAGGTAATCTCGGGCAAAGAGGAAGAGTCGATATATAATTCCGCATGCCAACCCGCCAGTTCGTGTACCCTTTTGGCAAAGTAATCCAGACGGGATAATGTCTCCGACCCGCCACGTTGCACATTAAACCGGATCGCCCGTACTCCATGTCCATGCAGCTCCAGAATGTCTTCATCTGGAGTGTCATAAGGAAGCTGCGTCACCCCTACAAAGTCACTGCCCAGTGTCTGCAGGGAATGAATTAAATAAGACTGATCAAACCCCTGAAAGGAGCCGGAAACGACTGCTCCACCTCTAATATCTACTTCTTTGACCTTATCCAGATAATCTTTGCAGGTAAATGGTTCAGGCAAAAATCCCTGATTTTCGATCAGTGGAAATTGCGGATCAATAATATGCAAATGCGCATCAAACAAGATTCGTTTCAAAAGGGAAAACTCCTCTCCATATCAAGAATGAATGGTTGTGAAATAGATTCATGACAAGCTATTTGTATCAGCGAACCGATCCATAGATTGTCCATGATAAAAGACTAGCTTTGTTCTCTGAGCTGACTGGCATGCTGCAGGAATTTCTTTTGTTTGCTTGCGCTGCCAAAGATCAGATATAGCAGCTGTTCCTGCTGATAGTCCTCCAGCGAGGTGAGCTGTTGATCCAAAGCAAGGACCAGCTCCGGTGTATTCCAGCGATCGGCGAGGCCTTTGACCGGACGCGCAGACTGACCGCTACCTAGCAGGATCGCAGCCAGAACAGGCACCAGCCGTGGTTCCACTTCATGAGTCTCGATAAAAGTCTGGATATAGCTGTTATGTGCCATCTGATGCTCGGTATCTACCAGTTTCATGTAGTCCACCAGAAGCGGGAAATACTCATCGCTATGCAGCCCCAGCCCCAATACCGCATATGTTCCCGGCATAACAGACTTCTCGCCGGGTTCTACATCGTTATACCAGGCAAATTCCTGCATCGCAAGCTGTGCATAATCAGCGATAAGCGGATACAGCTCGGGATACAGCATAGCTGCAGCAAATAGGCGGTGCAGCGGCGATTTGGCCAGTCCTTTTACAGACAGGAACAGTTTGGTCTTGCTGCCAAGCTTGAGTTTGTATTCGCGCGGGAATCCCTGGCGCAGCAGATCACAGAGGTAGGTGATGGCTTCCCGGTAAGCTGCCGGATCTTCATTCAACAGCTTGATCTCGATCAGCTGCAAAATATCATTGGCTTTACCATGGATATGGGCATTTTTACGGGAACTCTCGACCTGGCCGCTGCCTTCCTTGAGATAACGTGTCGCTTTATCGGAGCCTAATTGTGCAACATATTCCAGATACTGCTGCCGTTCATCGGCACTTTGTCTTCCCATGCACAGTGCAGCATAAAGAAGCAGTTCCAGTTCCTGTGGATCGACCGGACGGGAATCGGCATCCACTTTCAGACTGAATGGCTGGGCATAGCTGCCGGTTGCATCAAAGTAAACAGGCAGCCACTGTTCATTGGCCCATGTACGGAGCGCAGAGATCAGATTGCGGTCCCATTCAGCATGCAGCTTAGGAATCGGCTTTAGTTTGTGGTCCAGCTGGGTAGCCAATTCGATGATCCGGTCGGTACGGCGCGCCCAGATATCGCTATTCAACAGCAGTTCACTGAAAAAGAAGAGATCCAGCTCTTTGGGATACAGAGGTGGTGGACTCTCTACTTTATCCCGGATAAATGTCTCCATTGCCAGACGTAGCGCTTCCCGTTTGGATTCATTTGTCCAATATTCGGTATGCTGCAGCGTATCCTCAACGAGCGCACGTTCAATATATAAGGAGACTTCCAGCTTGTAATCATAATACTGTGATCCTAGCTGATCTTCATAAAAGACCGGCTCCAGCCGCTTACGCAAAGCCGGCAACCATTCCTGAATCAGCATCTCGTCGGTGATCGCTTCGATATCAACTTCTGTGTCCCATGGATACGCTGAATCACTCCAGGAAAAAGGTCTTTCAATCTCGATAAACATTTGGCCACTGGTCCAATTGTTTTTACCTTTGCGATAGCCGATGCGGATGTAATCGTGAATCCCTGCCTGAAGCGTACTGCGTTGGCCGAACTCACTAATTCGCTTTTGCTCACGCTCGGAGAGGGATTCCAGCTGCTCCCATGTTTCTTCCAGTAATAATTCAATAGTAGCGTCCATATTCTATTCCTCCTGTAAGCCGCTTATATGTAAAATCATTTGTTATTCATTATATCATTTTGTATATGCCATATTTTGGACGAGAAACTATCACTACAAAATATTAGCCGGTGATTGGAAAAGGATACATTTATTGATCATCTATAACAATTTATGATGAATCATCCGTTTAAGTATATAGAAGATTGTTTATGCATATATTCATTTTGCATAGCTATAGCACAGTCAAAGGATAACACTCATCCCTGATTATGCAATGGGATGACATCAAGGAGGTGAGAAGATTAATACACGGCAAATCGGGCTGCATATTATTTTGCCTATCTTGGTCGGTAGTATCATTTATATTCTTTACCGGCATACGACACTTCTTGTATTTCAATGGTTAAGCTTTGCAGGTCTATTGTCTTTTGTAATGCAGCTCAGAGAAATGGCTTTTCTATCTCTGCCATCTTTTGTTAAATATTCGCTGCCGGACGGATTATGGGCTTATGCATTTGCCTACACCATTTATCAGATCTGGCGAGAATCCAGTAAAGTAGTCACGTATAGCATTATTTTTGGAATACCATGTATCGGAATATTCAGCGAGCTTTTGCAGATTCCGCATATCATACAAGGTACATTCGATCTCAATGATGTGATCGCCTATAGTATCGCAGCTATTATTCTTTATATTATTTCTATTCAAAAGGGGAATATACACAGACATGAAAAAAACAATTTCAACACTGATCGCCTGCGCCATTTTTGGTACACTGGCAGCAGGAAGCATGAATAGCGATGAGCCTAGTTCGACCAGTAGTTCTACAAGCAGTTCCAATACAACTTCTGCCAAAGAAGAAAGTAGCAAAGCACCCAAGCAGGAAAAGAAACAATTTTATATTGGAGATGGCGTTAGTGTAGGTGGATTTGCCGTACTGGTACATACACCAGAAGTCAAAAGCAGTGTAGGTACTCAATACCTGCGTCAGGAAGCCAATGGCGAATTTTGGGCAATCCCGATTTCTGTGATTAACAATGACAAAGAAGCGCGTATGGTTACTATGGCTATGTTCAAGCTTGTATCCAAGGATGGAAGATCCTATGATGCCGATGCTACAGCCGTAATGTACATGGATTCTCAAAACAAATTGCTGCTGGACAACATCAATCCGGGTGTGCAGGTAGATGGATATATTGTATTTGATATGCCAACAGGCCAGAAAATGTCCAATTATTCCATGGAAGTTAGTGACCCGTTCAGCTTTACCCGTAACAGCCAAGTCATGATCAAGCTGGCCAAAAAATAACTTTGCTTCAAATAAAAAGACTGCCGACGTAGGTTCGGCAGTCTTTTTATTTTTTTATCATATGAGAGAGGTTGTAATAGAGTTGGCTGTATTCAAAATTTATTTGTTTGGAGAAACGAGGATTTTTACCTGATTTTTCTCTTTCATCAGTGCTTCAAATCCTTGCTCAACAATCTCGCTCAGGCCGATCCGTTTGGTAACCAGTTTCTCCGGAGAGAAATAGCCTTGATTCATCAGGCTGATTACAGCAGGGAACACATCACGATAGCCGATAATACCGGCGATATTGCGTTCCTGCATAACGATCAGATTCGGATGGATTGGAGCTTCTTTTTCGAAAATGCTGACGATCATGATCTGTCCGCTCAGCTTGGTTGATTCAATTGCCTGGGTCAGTACGACCGGTACACCGGTAACTTCATAGGCAACATCAGCGCCGCCTTCGGTCAGGCGATGAATTTCTTTGACTACATCGACATCAGCCGGGTTCAGGCCGATTGCGCCGAGAGATTCTGCTGTTTTGCGGCGTTCTTCGGACAGCTCAACCGCATAGATCTCGGCTGCGCCGGATGCACGCAGTGCTTCGATCACGAGCAGGCCGATTGGACCTGCACCGAATACTACAGCGCGATCACCGACTTTGAACTGGCTCTGACGAACAGCATACAATGCGACTGCAGACGGCTCAACCAGTGCGCCCTGTTCAAAGGAAACAGTATCCGGAATTTTGTGTACCATATGTTCATCTGCGGATACGTATTCGGAGAATCCGCCACCACCGCCGGCCAGACCGAGGAAGCCCATTTTCTCGCACAGATTATATTTGCCCTGACGACATGCTGTACATTTACCGCATGCAAAAATCGGCTCCACAACAACGCGGTCGCCTTCTTTGAATTTGGTTACGCCTTCGCCCACTTCGACGACCTGTCCGGAAAATTCATGTCCCATAACAACAGGTGCTTTTTCGTGAGTCAATGGGTGAGGGGTATCTTTGGAAATGAAAATAGGACCTGCCGCGTATTCATGCAGATCACTACCGCAAATGCCGCACCATTGTACTTTAATTTTTACTTTGCCTTCCTGTACGGTTGGTTCTTCAATTGTATCTACTCTCAAGTCTTTTACACCATGCCAACGTAATGCTTGCATCGAAGTCATCTCCCTGTGAGGTCATAAGATTATAAAGGTGTTGCTACCGATAAGTATACACTATTTTAGGAAACGTTTCCGGTATTAATGATGTCACACTATAGACATATTGTCAAATGGATTTCGGCAGGAACTGACGTAAACCTACACAAGAAGGCAAAAAAATATATAGATCCATATTATCTTTGGATATGTAATTAAGTCTTTTACATCAGCTGATGAATAGATAAAATTTGAAATAGTTCATTTCCGTAATGTAATCAGTATAGTCCGGATTGACTTCCTTTAATCAGACAGGCTTGTTTGCAAACCGCTATGTTATAATGTAAGAAAGTAATGAAAAATTTCACGGATGAATGGAAACGATTCCGGTAAGAGGAGTAGAAACTGGCATGGCCAACAGAAAAAAGGTAACGATCGAAGATGTAGCCCGGCAAGCGGGCGTTGGTATTGCTACTGTATCGCGTGCTCTTAATGATAGCGAAGGCATCAGTGCCAAGACCAAAGCGCGTATTCTGGAAATCGTCGAAGAGATGGGCTTTATCCCCAATACATCTGCACAGAGTCTCAAAATCCGCCAGACGCGGCAGATTGCACTCGCTGTACCCGATATCCGCAATGCCATTATTCCGGATATCGCATGGTCGGTGGAGCAGGCTGCCAAGCAGCATGGCTATCGTGTTGTGCAGATCAATACGCTTGGTAATGCACGATTGGAGCTGGAGACGCTGCGTGAAGTAAAAAAATTGCATGTGGACGGTCTGGTTCTTATGCCACTGGCTTATCCGAAAACATTGGAAAATCTGATCAATCAATCCGCTATCCCGATATCGGTTATCAATTACAGCAAAAAACTCAGTCCCGATCTCAAAGCGGATATTGTCGGTATGGCACGCCCCGAAGGACGTCTCGTTATGGAACATCTGCTGCAGATCGGTCGTACCCGTATCGCTTACGCGGGAGCACCCAAGGACAAGATCGAAGAGCGTTATCTGGCGTATGAACAGTCGCTGCGTCACGTAGATGCTTCGCTTGTATACTTTGGCGAAGACTTTACATTTGATACAGGACGTCAGGCGGCAGATTACTTTTATAATCTCAAACATATGCCTGATGCCATCTACGCAGTCAATGATATGGTCGCGATCGGTATTGTGAACCGGTTCAAGGAACTGGGTGTCCAGGTGCCCGAGGATGTGGCTATCGTCGGCATCGATAACAATCTATGGACTACAGTTACCACACCGCAGATCAGCTCGGTATCGATCATGGGCAATGAAGTGGGGAGGTTGGCAGCTGAGCTGTTGCTCAAACGTATTCAATCGCCGGAGCCTGGCGAATATGAACGCGTAGAATTTGAACCAAGGCTGATTGTCCGCGAATCGAGTCTTGCAGCCAAACATTATTCGCGTAAGGATCAGGAGTAGCGCGGATATCATGTCCAATCACATGAAGGAGAAAGTATGATTACTCAATCTCTGGAGCTGCTGCTCAAAGGAAAAATATTGCTAAAAGAAATAACGCCTGTCGATGCCAATTCCATCACATGGATGGAGGTGCGGCTGCAATCTGACTGCCTTCCAGCTTATCCGCTGCGTACTGAACCCGGTGCAATGATCGCATTTTCACCTTATCAACCAAGCGTTACTATAGAACACGCCTGTTTTCAGGTCAGACAGGCTTCGTTTGATAGAGCCGATATTGAAGATGAACTGGAGCCCTCATATGACCGGGTAGGCGAGTATATACAGATTGCCAACTGGCAGAATCTACAGGAATATTTGGGTCACTATGATCTGATGATTGATGATTTTATCGATTCGCGGCATGTAGACAAGTATCCTTTATAAATGTCTGCTGATGAACGAGTACCTGGTTATACTGAAGCAGTATAAAGGCAGAAAATCCAGCTTCCTTTTAGCTGTACATCCAGCTTCGTAAAAAGTACAGCCGATATTTCGACTTATCGTTGACAATCCGGCTGTACTGCTTCATAATCCATAGATGATAATGATTATCATTATCCGCAAATATATACATAATAGAGGAGAATTCGAACATGAAAAAGGGGTTCAGCGGAATCGCACTTATGCTTGTTCTGATGCTTGCACTTGCAGGCTGTGGAACAGCTGGAAATACAAAGACTGAAGGAGAAACTGCACCAGCCGCTGGCGGATCAAAAGAAGCTGCCGGACCGATAACGATCAAGCATAGTCATGGCGAGACAACACTGGATAAACCGGCACAACGTGTCGTTGTACTGGAATGGACATTTACCGAAGATCTGGTTGCTCTGGGTGTACAGCCAGTAGGTAGTGCTGACAATGAGCAGTACAAGATCTATGTAAGCCCGGAAGCTGCTCTGGACAGCAGTGTAGCCGATGTAGGTCTGCGTAATGAACCGAATCTGGAAGCGATTGCGGCACTCAAGCCGGACCTGATCATTTCCAACTTTGACAGCAATAATAAGATTTATGATCAGCTCAATACGATTGCACCAACGATCGAGTATAATCTGAATACCGGAAATGGTTATGACTATGACAAGATGGTTGAAGTGTTCAACAGTATTGCCACTGCAGTAGGCAAACAGGATCAGGCGAAAAAAGTACTGGCCGATCTGGATCAGCACTATGCCGATGCCAAAGAAAAACTGGCTGCTGCGGGCAAAGCGGATCTGCACTATGTGATCACCCAAGCCTTCACTTCCCAGAATGCAGCAAGCCTGCGTATGTTCCTGGACAACTCGGTTGTAGCAGGTACCCTGGCGAAGATCGGAATGATCAACGACTGGAAATCGGATAAAGTCGAAAATTACGGTTTCTCGACCGTAGGTATCGAAGCATTGTCCAAAGTACAGGACAGCAACTTTATCTATATCACCCAGCCGGATGACGATGTATTCGGAGCGGCAATGAAAGGCAATTCCGTCTGGAATGGACTGAACTTTGTCAAAGAAAAACGTACGTATCCACTGTCTGGAACTACCTGGACATTCGGTGGGCCTGTATCTTCCAAAGCATTGGTAGATCAGGTGGTTGGCGTACTGACGAAATAAGAAATATGCGGATTATGATACAGCTTTGCCAATGAATCATGCGGGTGAATTGATAGCTATTGTTATGAGAGTGGTTATGATCCAATTAAGTATCGGCTCATCATATTGATAACGACATTTGCAATAACTCGCAATAATGATGTTCGTAATACCGGCATTCGTCATAATGATGCTCGCATTAATGATAATATGAGAAAAGCCTGCAGACTTTAATCTGCAGGCTTTTTCGTATTTCAGATAAATGCAGGAATGCACCAAATATATTTTAATTAGTACACAAATATGTTAATCAATACAAGTACCATCCGGCTTATGGATGCATACTCCATTTCACGACTCCTCCCCGAGCATCAGCTGTATAGATTGCACCGTCACTATAAGCTCTGATGTCGGCATTCAGCAAAATATTACCGCTGGAAGAGGCGAAAATAGTTTGCAAATTCTGCGGATTCAAAACATAGGCGCTTTTTTGTAAAGTGAGCAGCAGATTACCATCGATCGTTTGGATCAAGGAGATTCCTTCCTCCGGCGGGCCAACCACACTTTGCTGTACTATCTGACTGTTCATGATATACAGGCTGATCGTATGGGAAGCAGGTTGGTATACAGCATAACCTGCACTCGATGCTGCAATCTGCGCATCAATTGAAATAAGACGTTTCCATAGAAGCTTACCCTTCAGCGAGAATCCGTACAGTTTATCTTGTGTAGAGCCAGCTTCGCGAATAATTATGGAACCGTCAGACAGGATAGTTTGCTGTTCGTCCATATCTTCATACAAAATAGTAGCTTTGGGCATTTGGCAGGTGTACTGCTGCTGACCGTTCTGGTTGTATACTGCCAGCTTGGAACCATAGGCGGTATCCCAGATGCCGCCGCGTCTAACCATGGGCGAGAGATCCATGAGGATATGCTCATTTTGGATACGGATTAACCGACCGGCGATTTGACTGCGATGTATCAGTTTGCCGCTGGCCTGGAAATGTAGCAATTCTGTATGATATATCCCTTTATTATCATAGCTGTACTGTACAGCAGCCAGAATAGAGTTGTCTTTCATCACAGATAGCTGCACGATATCCAGCCCATTCTGATGTGGAAGCGAGCGAGTCCAGTTTAATTTACCGGAACTGTTGATAGAATATAATTTGTAGGTGCTGTCCGTAAAATTCTGAAAAGCATATGTAGTACCATTAGCTGCAAAAGCAGTCTCGCTATAGATAGTAAAAGGGCCACCGGATTTGTGGAAATTATACGTCCATTTCACTTTGCCGGTATTCTCGTCCAATGCCTTCAGACTGTCCAATCTCCAATCGTACGATATTCTGGCCTTAGGAGTGTTATCGACCAGCTGCGTAACATAGGCATAGACCAGCTTCTTGGCAGGAACCGCATGAATAGTGCTGACAAAGGAATTGGACGCATGTCGTATCAGTACAGAGGGCGTTCTCAGATTGGACGATGTCCATGATTTGTGCAGTGCATTCATAGCTGTAAGCGATTTTGGAGAGGAGCTTGCTGGTAATGATGCTGCATTCGTTCCTGTAATAGAGGATTTAGCAATGCTATCTTTATCAGTAGCAGATACAGAAGATGCAGGAAGAGCAGAAGCATGGACAGCAGTAGAGGGAGTAAGCCACATGCTGCCGAGCAGGCCGGCTGTCACCAGACAGGAAGTCGTACGAGTAAAGAATGTTTGAAGCATATTGATTCCACCTTTATGTATTGAATTGTCGAATAGGTAAGCAGAGATGTTGCTGTAAGCAGGATAAGCTAATCCAGCTTATCCATGAACGACATCTACCTACCGGTTAGCAGACCCTGTTTATTTTAGAACAAAAAGGTAGAGTATTTAATATGGAAAAAGTGACAATCCTATTACTGAAATGATACCTGCCTATAAGAAAACAGGGAAGGGCAGTAGAGAGCGCAGCATAAACGGGCTAACAATACATTGTGTACAGTAGAAGATATGTGATCTAATTTAGAAGTATAGAAAAAGCCTGCAGAATCAGGTCTGCAGGCTTTTATATTCATTTTATTCTACCTCGATTGCCAATTGTGTTGCCTGTTCAATAAGTGCTAGATAACTGGCATTTACTTGGTCACTCATTTTCTGATACTTTTCATAATAACCCTCATCGTCGGTTTGCATATATTTGCTCATTAACTGCATCATATCGCTCGCTGTATTTCCCATATCCAGCGTGTGATTCCGAATAGAAACTACTTTTTCACGTACACTCGGATTGTCAATTTGAGGGATTGTCAGGGATTCAAGTCTTTGTAGGCGACTATCTATATTTTTGCGGTGAGAGGCTATTTGTGCCACTACTTTCTCAATTGTTGGTTCCTGCATCGTGGAGAGGTCAGCTGCTTGTTTCATTTCCTGACCGATATAATGCAGCATTTGTGTACATTCTTCTAAATATTGCAAAAGGTTATCACTTGCTTGCGTAGATAATTCGGATGCAGAGGTAGTTGGCTGCGATGGGCTGGGAGAATGATTCATCTCAACAGATGTGCTGGTCTCTACCGAAGTACTACTACCTGCAGAAACACTGGTCTCTACAGAGGTCGTTGTCTTCACGCTAGTAGAGATACTATTCGAATCTGGGGAGCTCTCCTGGACGGGAGGAGTACTGCTATTATCATTAAAATTATTGCTGCCAGCATTCTCGGTGTTGTACAGATCCTCTTCATTCTCGGCATAATTATCTATTGCGCCATTTGCGGTATTTCCGGTGGTGTCGGTATTCCATGTGGACGAGGAAGAAGAAGTCTCCGCCTGCTCTGTGGGCGCATCCTGCATATTTCCACAGCCAGCAAGAACAACAATTAGAGCAGCCGGTAAAATTAGATTTTTGAACAGTGTCATGATACACATCCTTATTGTTATAAAATAAATAGGGTAGCAGTACTACAGATACATAGACGTTATGTAATAGAACAAATCTGATTTAGAGCAGAGCTAATCATATCAAACGATAGGAAAGACTACAATTACTTTTACTATCACTCTATATCGGATATTTGCGATCATTTCATAAATATGAACAAGCAGTAAGTAGATAAATTGGCACCACATAACCGCTCATTCCCTAACTCATAGCCTTTATCCCATACGTCAAAAACCGTCACAACTTTGAATCAACAAAGTTATGACGGTTGGAGTCAATTTATCCTTAGGACATGCTATATGGTTTGGCAGCCGATAGGGTAGCGGGTTCGGAATGTGACGATTCCGAGGTTTCGCTATGCCATTCTTCTTCGCGTACGGTATGCAGCTCGTGTTTGTTCTGATGAAGTTCCTTGATCATATTCCGGTAAATAAAAGCTTCCTGCTGGGATAGGCCACTGCGGTTCTCTTTCAAAATCCAGTTCTCCACATTCTTCTTCAACATTTCACTTTTGCGTTCCAGTGCTTCGGTATAATTCAAGTATATTCATCCTCTCCGGTTTATGCTGTCAGATGGCAATCATAGTATGTAGTATGATCCCGATATAGAAGTCACATCCGACGTAACATTTACCATTATACGGCAAAGCTGCCGGGTGCCCAATCGGCATCTGCAGAGCTGAGTAACCATATTGCAGCTTGAGGATAGAAGAGAGGGAATCAGAAGATTCGTTCGAAAGAGTCCTCCCGTATGCTCGCTTTTGCTGTAATGAAGAGAATATTGCCTACATCTTATTAATTGTGCTGATAATTCGTTTATAATGTCATAGAGTAGCTACATTTAAACACCCAGAAAGGATGGACAAGATGAATAATCAAGTTTTTAAATGGATTATGGAAGAGCAGAGTAAAGTATAGAAAAAGTTCATGGAAACTTGTTCAACGAAACCGTGCGTGAATAAAGAAGACATAGACCAACAAGGCTGTCTGGAACGGTTGTATACATAAAAGAAGCAGACTGTGGAATCTGTTCGCAGTCTGCTTCTAGCTACAATAATATAAGATTACAAATAGATCTTCACAATCGAACTACTAATCACATAAATATCAGGCATTTCCCAATTCTTTGCGATTCTTGGCATACTCTGCTGTTGCTGTGAACAGTACATCCGAAGAAGAATTCAGTGCAGTCTCACAGGAATCCTGCAGTACACCAATGATAAATCCTGCGCCTACGACTTGAATGGCAATTTCATTCGGAATCCCGAACAGGCTGCATGCCAGCGGAATCAGCAGCAGGGAACCGCCAGCTACGCCGGACGCTCCCGCAGCGGCAACAGCAGATAACAGACTAAGTATAAAAGCTGTACCGATATCTACTTGAATACCCAGTGTATGGACAGCTGCCAGGGTTAACACGGAAATGGTCACCGCAGCACCAGCCATATTAATCGTGGCTCCCAGCGGAATAGAGACGGAATAACTGTCACGATCAAGTCCCAGCTTCTCACACAGCTTCATATTGACTGGAATATTAGCTGCCGAACTGCGTGTAAAGAAGGCGGTGAGTCCACTTTCTCTCAGGCAGCTGAATACAAGTGGATAGGGATTACGGCGAATATTTACATATACGATCAGCGGGTTCACTACCAGCGCCATAAACAGCATGCATCCAATGAGTACGAGCAGCAGTTTGCCGTAATCAAGCAGGGATGCCAGACCATTCGCTGTAATCGATTCATATACGAGCCCCATAATCCCCAGTGGTGCCAGATTAATGACCCATTTGACGATCAGGGACACAGCATCCGAGAAATTGGACAGCAGATTTTTGGTAGTATCTTTGGCATTTTTGAGAGCAAGACCAAGCATGATTGCCCAGGCAAGAATACCGATATAGTTGGCATTCATCAGTGCATTTACCGGATTGTCGACTACATTGAGCAGTAGACCTTTGAGCACTTCTACAATGCCTCCAGGCGGCGTCAGACCTTCAGCACTTTGGATCAAGGATAATTTTACAGGGAAGAGAAAGCTTGCGATTACCGCGATCAGACCAGCCAGAAAAGTACTTAATGCATATAGCACAATAATGGATTTCATATTGGTAGGCCGTCCCTTTTTATGCTGCGAGAGGGCAGACATCACGAGAAGGAATACCAGAATAGGCGCTATCGCCTTCAGTGCAGATACAAATAAGGAACCAAAGATACCAATTCCTGCAGCATGGGGAAAAGCCAAAGCCAGGATAATCCCGACTACAATTCCGATAAGTATTCGTTGGACCAGACTTACTTTATTCCATTTGTGCAGCAATGTCGCCATAATTCCCCTCCGGTTATCGTTAATCATATACCAACCTGCTTCACAGTGGTGAAGTAGGTTGGTAATTAGATATTAGTTTACCATGAAATTTTTCGTTTGCAATGAAAAATATAAGGTATAATCACTTCAAGCCAGACAGCAGGCTCGCACAGCCGATCCCAGAGCAGAATAACTTCAATTATGCATAGAAATACAGGAAGATTCATTATGAATGTAGCACGGTATTATGGAAGGACAAATACAACAAGGAGGAGGATGAAATGAAATTAATTATCCTGTCCGGACGGACCACAAGCAGTTGGCAACATGACTGTTGGACAGCATCTGGCTACCAAGACGGATATGAAGCTGTTTCATAATCATATGTCGATCGATCTGGTATGGTTGGAACAGGATCTGGTGAGCTCTCATGAGCAGTATTGGCTGAATTCACAGCCTGGAGAGCTGAGTGCGCCTCATTACCTGCAGATCAACAATACATATATCGACGCCGAAACCGCAGCGGAGATGATTATACAACATTTTGAATGGTAGATGGCTGCTTCTGTAGAGAAGCGCATCCCTATATTAACTAATACACAGGAGTGAATACATATGATCAAACGACCTGTATCGGTCGCTATTATGTCTGTACTAATTATGGCTATCGGTTTCCTCAATCTAATCCTGACCTCTATGATGATCAGCCGCGATGTACCGATCAAAGGAATTATTTTCGCAGATACCCCTGAACTGGTAGCTGTAATGCTGGCCTATGCGGGCGGTGCACTGCTATTCATAGGAGGAATTCTGGCTTTTAGAGGAATGCATGTGGGCAGGATGTTTATTGTAATCTGGTGTATTCTTTCTTTGCTGCTGTATGCGGATTCCATCATCCCGAGAGTAGTATATCTGGTTGTTATTTTCCTGACTTTATTCAACAGATCGGCTAACCCATTTTTCAAATCCAAAAGATAAGAGGTGCTGGAAATGAGTGAATTTACTGCTGGGAATATAATACTCGCTGCACACAAAGAAATGGTTAAAGATCAACTGCCATCAGGAACGGCTATTTATCGTTTGAATGATAAGTGGATCACCTGGCTAACCAAGGATGACGGTCATATAGCCGATCATAATCACAAGGCTCCAGCATATATATATCGTGTCTCGGATAGAGTACCTGTACTTTATTTTTATAACGCTGAAGATCACTGGTGGGGGTACCAGGTGTTTGATCAGGGCAAGGAAATAGCGAGGTTGCATTTTTCTTTTGAATATGAGGATGAGCTGGTATATAAGATAGCCAAAAAGCGATATCCGGAATCCAGTTCGAGTGATTTATTATTCAGTGGAAAGCTGGAAGATTTGTATACAGAATTAAAAGAAAGCAATATTTTTGAAGAGGAGTTTAAACGGGTATTTGATGATTGCAATACAGAAGCATTTCGATTGTTTGGATGCAACGACGAGCAAATAAACCAGCTGAACAATATTCTGAATATCGATTATATTGAAAATGGTATAGAAAAGAATATGAGTCTGGCAGAAGAGTTCAAATCGATTATCGGCATTCCGGAAATGTTTTTTGTTAGATATGATCGAGTTCTCGAATCCAAAGAATATGAAGAACTTCTCTAAAATCATTCAAGAATACAAAGTGCAAGCTCATTTAATTATCAAAGGAGCTAAATGATGTCCTATAATGTCCATGTTACAAAAGCCTTGAGTTGGTGGCATAGTGAGCAACATCCCATTACGGAAGCTGACCTTGAACAGGTAAAGTCCTGGATCGATCTATTGCCTATCACCTATACAAAAGGACGTCTTACTCTGGAAGGAGCCAATAATGAAGTGATGGGAATATTAATTGCTATTGCTGAGCAGATCGGAGCCCGTGTTCAGGGAGATGAAGGTGAAATATATGAAGGAGATTATCCTATTGCCCCCCAAATGCTAGTCGAGCTTGAACGGAGCAAATCCATCTATGTCAGTCCAGAGCTGCCAGCAACCAATGAATACATCGAATCACTCATTATAGGCTCGGAACTGCTGCATCCCAAGTATGGACCAGGAATAGTGATGGAGATCATTAATGAACAAACGGATAAAGAACTGATTGTGTTCTTCCCATCCATAGGCGCAACCAAATGGATCTTGGCCTACCATGCCAAACTTATTATGCCAGGCGAATAAAAGATCCCGTAGATGATGTGATTGAGAAAATGAAGTATATTGCATCCAGACTGCAAGCAAAAGTCCAGGGGAAGAGAACGAAGAATACTGAAGTAATTACTCACTTACCCGAAAAGGAGGAATGTTCTCATGAAACTCGTCATCCTGTTGGGCCCGCAGGCAGTAGGCAAAATGACCGTAGGACAGCATCTGGCTGCCAAGACGAATATGAAGCTATTCCACAATCATATGTCTATTGATCTGGTATCCCATTTTTTCGATTACGGTACCCCTGCTGGCAAACGGCTCGTGAATCTAATCCGGCGCGAGATTTTCGAAGAAGTTTCTCGGAGCGATCTGGAAGGTCTGATTTTCACCTATGTATGGGCGTTCGATCTGCAGAGTGACTGGGATTACATAGAACAGGTAGCTGCATTATTTGAAAGTAGAGGCGGGACGGTCTATTACGTCGAGCTCGAAGCAGACATGGAGCAGAGAATCCAGCGTAACAAGACGGAAAACCGGCTTCAGCACAAACTCACCAAGCGCGATATCCAGTGGTCGGAAAAGGATCTGATCGAGACCCATGAGCAGTATCGATTGAATTCATTGCCTGGCGAGATACAGAAGACAAATTACCTGAGAATCAACAACACCGATATTGGCGCAGAAGCCGTAGCAGAAATGATTATAAGCAGGTTTGCAATGTAACCGTTCAATATCAAATAGAGCTCAATTAGCCCGAAAGGATGACTTCTATTGATTATTGCAAAAGCAGAGCAATCCCATCTCCATCAAGTAACAAGTCTCGCTATACAGCTGTGGCCGGACAATATAGAGTCAGAACTTCGTGCAGACTTTGCGGAAATACTGGATTCTTCGACGGATATTGTATATCTGGCAAAGGCAGAGGAATTGAGTATTGGCTTTATTCATATGTCCCTCCGGCATGACTATGTAGAAGGCTCCGATTCCAGTCCTGTCGGTTATGTAGAAGGCATTTACGTTGATCCAGCCTTTCGTCACAGAGGAATATCCACCAGACTGCTGGCAGCAGGTGAAGAGTGGTCCAGATCAATGGGATGCAGCCAGATTGCTTCGGACACTGAGCTCGATAATCTTGGTAGCCAGAAGTTCCACAAGAAGCTGGGATTCGAGGAAGCCAATATAATAGTGGCTTTTATCAAAAACTTGAGCTGATTACTGGGAACTGCAACGAGCATCATAAGCTGATGAATGACGATGAGGATAAGGAGCGGGTCAGTATGGGAGTCAGCAAAAAAGGCAAAAGAAAAATTATTTGTCTAAATAGAGACTTTTATTGGTATGTTACGCCGGATTGGGAAGATGCAGGTCAGGTTAAGCTGCATATTATCTCCGAAGACAAACAATTTATAGCTGCATATAATGTGGGTCAATCCTCCCAGCCGGATAGTGCTCCCTTTATTGTCATTCAAGGCAAACAGTTTGAAGGAATTGTGATGGAGAATGGATGTTATAAAAGAATACTGACTCCTGTATGGGAGGATGATACCGTTATTACACCAGACATAGTAGCAAGAATTATTGTCTGGTGTTTTTCTGTAAAAGAAGTAGTGACCCTCGCAGATTAAAATTATCAGCTGATAGATTGTAATGCGACAGATGTAATCCATAAATCATAAACAAAGAAGGTGATTGGCTTGTCAAAGTTAGCGATATGCTTGCTGGGGATTATATTACTATGCAGCTGTTCAACCCAAACTGTTATAGAACCGGACGTTTTGGCTTGGGGAACGTCCAGAGAAAAAGTCGAGCAGACCGTAAATATGGATCTGATCGAGAAAACAAAAAACGAATTAAAATACAATACTCCTACCGATATAGGAGAAAAAGCGGAAATCTATTATTCATTTGATGACAAGAATAACGGTTTGCAAGCTTTTACCAAAATTATTGATTTTAAATACACTTCGAAAATTGATCATCAGAAGCGGCTGGAAAATCTGAATCTGGTCTATGAGCAGTACAAGAATAAATATGGTCCTGGTACATATACTAAAGACAAAGAGTTCGAGGGATATAGTTGGGAGCTTGAAGACAAACTGGTTAGAGTTATATTGTCTGAGGGGACTCCTGAATCTGTGTTCGTTGCTTACTACAATCCCGATTATGTAAAAAAACTTCAAAGTCATAGAAAGTCATCCTATAAAACAACATTCAGTGAATGAATAGCGCTACTTCATCGGAAAGGAAGCTACAAATGCCGGAATACTCTCATATTCAAACTTACATACCCTGTGATAAAAAGAGTTACAAAGATATATTCCGCTCCTTTGTATCCGTGCTCATCAAGCTCAATATCGATCCTGCATACATCCTGGACCTTTTGGAAGAGGAAGTTACAGATAAGGACTTTATGTACAAAGGTAGCAGCACGGCTACCCAGGAGTACGTATATCAAGAGCATACTATACATGTGCGTCCATATATTATGGGCTGGACTCCGGCAGTTATACCGGAACTTACCACGAACTGGATGGAGAGGGCTATCCTGTTATGGACAGAAGAGATTGAAATGGATCATGTAACAGGTGAAATAAAAGAAACGTACAGATCGCTGTTGTGGCAGATGATGTGTGCTTTGGCAGAAGAGTTCACTCAAACCGGCGTTTATTTCACAAATGAAGTGACAGATGGTTTACCATGGGAAGCTATCGTAAAGAAGCAGTATGAGAGCTTGTATGTATTTGATGCAGCGATCATTCCCAAATCGTTACATACAGTGTACAAAGATTTGGATGAAGAACAATTTATGCATATGCAAACGGATGACCATTTGTATATTGCTGACAAAGCCATTTGGAAAGAAGCACCCTAGGATCTGAAAAATGAATCCTCTTAAAAGTATAGCTGGATGATACGCATAGTATTCCTTGGTTAAATGAACAATGTCTTTTCGAGGATCAAAGTCTGATAGATTCCATAAGATCGAATATCGTCAAATTAAAGGTTTTGTTTATTCGATCGAATAATGACTGAAGAAAGGTATATATTAGAATTCTAAATTGTAATGATAAGTTGAAGTTATAAGGAAAGGTGATCGTAATGGGAAATGCGGTGTCGTTACCTAACGTCTATAATAAGGTTGTGGAATCCATACATATGTCTAATGGACTGACCGCAGTATTTATTGAGGTATTAGTAATTAGCGGATCCATGCTGGCAACAACTGTACGGGAAAAGGAATTGGTTATTTGGTTTGCAGAGAAAGATCAATCCAGCGTAGGAAGAGGAACAGTAGGTTTTGATGTGGATGATATACCTTGGACTGTAGATGGTTTTCAGTATGAAAAACAGTTTATCCTGCATATGATCTCTAATGCAGTAGCTGAAATAGGATGGGAGAAATTGGATTATACCCCTAACAAAGATATAGTAACAAGCTGTCTTAAACAATTTGCTCAAATGATTGAAATGTTTGAGCAACAACATGTAGATATTGATAATTATATAGAATGGCGTGATTGCGAATTATTGGACGGTGAACCTGGAATTCCTATAGGATATCCAAGATGCCAAAAACATGATATTTATTTAACGTGTTTTGGATGTCTACTTTGTAATGATCATTGATTGAAACTGTATATTCATATCATAATAGTACTTACTAAGTAATTATCAAATTAAAATAAAAATAAATGAAATTTTAGAGGTGCATTTTCGTGAAGAAGAATAATAAATATTTGCTGAAATTATGGGTTCCCATTGTATTACTTATCACTTTTGGAAGTATGAGTCTGTTATTAGGAATGGTCAAAGATCCCTTCATCTTAATAGGACCATTCATGCTAATTGTGGTTCTTTTTATCATCAAATTCAGAATGGGCAAAAAGCTTATAAATGCGCTTCAAAAAGATACACCTGAACCATTCATTAGGGCAATGATCGCCCCGGCAAAAAGAATTTCTCAAAAAGATATTCGAGAAGCTTCTCTGGCCTATAATACTGCTTTGGCATACGTCATTTATGGTCAATATGAAGAAGCTGTACAAATCATGGACAATATCAATTGGGGGACCAAAGAGCCTATATATCAAGCTCTGCCTCATAATATCCGAAGCTTAATACACTATTTTTCAGGTGAGATTACGGCGGGGTTAGCGAGTGCGCGAAAAGCGAGAGCACTCGCTTCAGTATCCGTTTTTCCAGGAGCTAAAAAAAGTATGGAAACCTATGATACATATGTAGAAATAGGACAAATTTTAAGTGGGATTAATATCGACGAGCATATTAACAATATCCAAATCAAGTATGAGAAGCTGCCATTGCTCCCCAAATTAATTGCTTCTTGGGGTCTGTTAAATGGATATGCTCAGCAGCATGATATGAATAAGAGTCGCATTATGCTCGAATATTGCCAATCCATCGCTCCCCACTGCAAACCACTTCATCTCACCCAAGAAAGCTCCCCACCAGCTTCTATCTTGTTATAGAGTAAGCAGCAAAATGATAGAGAAATAGATGGAGAAAATAACTATAAAATGTATGGCAGAGTTAGGACTTTGAGATGTACATCATCTTAAAGTCTTTTTTATTAGAGAAATCGTGTTCGAATTTTATAGCAAGTGATACTATAGGAACAATAAGATTAAAAAAACTTATACAATTAACACTTATATTCCTTCTAAAATAGAGAACAAACTGCAGGTTATTTTGTCTTAGTTCCATATGGGGATTTGTTATTAAAGTAATATGAAAGTTGATTTCTCAAGTCATTTGGAACTATATATAAGATAACATTCACGCTATGGATAGCCTTCCTTTTAAGAGGCATTGCGAAGATAGAATTTGAAAGCTATATCCGTTTAAAGAGAAACGATTGGAAGGCCTATTTAAATACATAAGCATAAGGAGCAAGAAGAATCGGAGAAGACGTATTTATCAGATGACATAATATGCACACTATAGGCATTCATTCTTTGTTTGGCATTTGCCGGATACTCCACATAACTCGGTTCATGAATATGTAAACGTCAGATGAAATCGTCTAAATTCAGTGGAAATCATATTTGGGAGGTGGAGTTCAATGATGCTTAAAGAAATTGTTCCAGTTTTACGGATTTTTGATGTAAATAAAGCAAAAGAGTTCTATTTAGATTATTTAGAATTTAAACTAGATTGGGAACATCGATTTGATCCTAAATCACCTTTATATATGCAACTATCTAAGCATGATATTAAGATACATTTAAGTGAACATTATGGAGATTGTAGTCCAGGAGCAGCCCTTAGAATTAAGGTGATCGGAATTGAAGAAATTTATAAAAATCTAATAGGAAAACAACACAATTATTCGAAGCCTGGATTAGAAAGTACACCTTGGAAAAGTGAAGAATGTTGTTTGATTGATCCATTTGGAAACAGAATTATTTACTTCGAAGAGCAAGATCCGTAATACAAATCTTAATGTGAGAATAACTGAAGAAGTCGATGGCACTATCTACAAATGTATTCATGTATCCCAATCCATCCGATAACATGATATTCACATTGTGGGGGATCGAGCCTCTTGCTTTGTCCAACGATATGAGCTGAAAATAGTTTAGGCGAAACTTACCAAAACGATTAGATGAGGAGCTGGATATAGATGATTATTAGAGAAATGAAGCTCGAAGAGGCAGAGAAAATCAAAGAAATTGATCGATCAGAAAAAATTGATTTGATCTATGAGAACAGTGATGCAGGACTGAAGGAAGTTAGCACCGATCATGAATGCCCAACATGGGATACTAGGGAGTTAGATCAATTGTTAGAAAGGTTCAGAATTGAAATAACAGCGGGTGGGATAGCTTATGGAGCATTTGAGAACGACTGCCTTATCGGTTTTGGTGTTTTAGGTCACAAATTAAGAGGAAAAAATAAAGACCAGCTGCAAATAGATCTCATGTACGTAACAAGAAGTTTTAGAAGGAAAGGAATAGGCAAACAATTAATGAATGAGTTAAGCAAAGAAGCCAAAAACAGAGGTGCTAAATTCTTGTATATTTCCTCAACGGAGACAGAGTCGGCAGTGAATTTCTACCAAAACTGTGGAAGTGAATTGACAGACGAAATAGATCAAGAATTATTTGATTTAGAACCCAATGATATACATATGTTAAAAAGACTTTGAAAGTAACGTAGGTTATAATATCCACGTTGCGTTCATACGCCGGACACTCGATATGCATCGGGTCGTGAATACAGGAACGTTAAGCGCAACTTCTGAACAGTATATTTTAAGAAGATTGAGCAACTGATTTGAGCACGAGGCAATCATTTAATAAGTTGTAAGTCTGCTAAATGTTAAAGTGTATTCAATAATTCATTATGGAGGGAATAAATGGAATTCAAGGACAAGGCTAAAGAAAATAATGAGATGAACATCTCTAAAGATTCAAAGATATTTTTAGAACTAAGAGAAATCGTTAACCGATTTGATCCTGTAAGTTTAGTGAAAAATGGTGCTCCAGATGATGAACATGATCGTTTAACTACAGAAATATTAGAATTGCTTCTTCAAGAGTCGATGGAAGAGATTCGAGATCTTTTGATTAATTGTAACGTATGGTATGGATATGATCCCAATGATATTAAAGAAGAATACAGAGAAAGATATAACCAAAAGATTGATCAAACACATAAAGATATTTTAAATTGGTATGCCACGAAGAAAATAAAAATTAGAAGCTAAAAAAATTAGAAGCTAAAATAGTATAGAACTAATGAAGTCAATTCAGGAAGTCGGAAGCAGCGCTTAGCATAATATCCACGTTGCAGACATGGGCCTTAAGCTGATGTTCGCCATAAAATCGACATGCGCTTAGTTAGTGAATACAAGAGTATTAGGCGAAGTGCCCGGAAATCTATTCTACGAGGTGTTTCAAGATGAAGGAGCCACATAGAATTATTCGTGATTCTTCTAAAGACATTTCTACAAAACTAGATGAACTAGTCAATGATTTTTGGGAATGGTCAAAATCCCAAAAACATGAATATGAATGGGAAACGGAATACGATAATTGGACAACAATACATACTATATTTTCAGAATTGATAGAAACGACAGGACCCTCATATTGGTCTCAAAGAACAATCCATAACTTACTCTATATAATTGCAAGAGATAATGAATGTGAAATTCTAATTAATAAGTTATGTGAAAGGCCAAAAAGTCTTCTGTTTTTAGCTCAGGAGGGTTTATTTCATCCCGACCTGGATGTGAGATGGCAGTTAGCGCATTATCTTATAAAAATATCTGAGCGCTATTCAGAAGCTGAAGAAATCATTCTTAAATTTGCTGATGATCGGGATGAGTATGTCCGAAGAAGAGCATTGTTAGCTCTTGGATATATTAAATCTCAGTATGCTGAAGAAAAAGCCATAATTGTATGGAATACGAACTTGGAATATCAAAGAATTGCCGCTCTGGAAGTGTTATACCAAATAAAATCGAAAAAACTTGAACACTACCTAAAGTTAGCACTAAATAGTGAGTTTGAGTATGTGAGATCAAATGCAGAAAGAATAATAAATGACTTCATATAGAAGCTTTGAATAAGATTGTTACATCTCATAATATCCAATCAAAATATAAATTGTGTAACCTTGGTTCTGTCAGAAGTGGTGAGCAGAGAAGCGAAAACAGGAGGACATCTTTGCGAAATTAAGTGGCGAAGCACCCGGTTCTATAAGCACATTGAAGTAAATATGAGAGATCAAGTGATTCTAGATTATGATCTAATGATCTATCTAATTAAAAAATTGGAAAATGAGCTGTGAATGTAAATCTAAAAAGTGAAGATGATTCGTTTGATACAAGGAATCATCATGGCTGAACGGAACTTCAAGTTTTAAAGTCAGAAAGAGATTTTTTTAATAACTAATCACAACCAATACAATGAATTTATTAAAGGGGGAGCTAAGAAATGCAAAAAATAGTAAAGGTAATATGGATTATAGCGGTTGTGATTGCAGGGTTGGCGTTGATGTGGTTTATGTCTTTGGTAATTGATGATAGAAATATGATTGGACCTGCAGGCCCTTTCATTCTTTATTTCATCTGGTTTCCACTTCTAGCTTTTTTTATTATATCCATAGTGCTTTTGATTAAAAATAAGATGCCATTTGGAATAGTTTCTCAGATCATGCTAGTTTTGTTTTTGGTTATAGTTTCATTTGTTTTTTCTGCAACACTTCTTCGGGAGCCACAGTATGAAAAATTAATGCAAGAAATCGATGAAAAAAATCAGCAATATTTAGAGCAAATGAGGCAAGTTACGATTGATGGAAAGTACGAATACTCTTTTTATTTAGTTGGAAGGCTAACCGACAGTCCACATGCACATATCGCTGTTCGTAACTTAACTAACAACGACGAAAAAAGTATTACCATAGATCTAAACTTTGAAGGAATTGGAGCGGTGGAACAACTTTCTCCAAGCGTCAGATTAATTAAACTTGCTCCAACAGATAAAGAAGATATTTATACATTAACTACAACGCCCCAATTAAAAGATGAAATAGAAGTTTTTAAAGTGAATATGGAAACAGAGATGTCAAAAAAAATTAAGTGATAAGGAGAGATATCATATAGAACTAATGAGATTGCACGAATTAAAGCAACGAAATTATTTTGAGCTTTTTCCAGGTGTACTATTTAAAGGTTATGGTAATGAAGAATCTATTTATATAGATGATGAGTCTTTCAGTTTTATAACTCCAGCAATTCAAAAGGGATTTGAATCCTATAGGGTTTTTGAAAGGTTCGAAATTGGAAAAAGTCAATGGCATTCGATTATAAAAGAATTACTAAACTTAAGAGATATAATTGATCGTAAAGATCGAATCAGATTGAAAGCTTATATTTCAACATTTTTTTGGCAAGAATCAGTTTTAGAATGGAAATTGGAAGAGTATGAAAAGATAGATGTTTTAAAACTAATGAGATTTATTGAAGATCTAATCGAATGGATTGAGAGCCAACTTGAAGACAATGATGTCATTACTTTAATTGGACTATAAGACTGGAAAGACTCTCATGAAAATGTCAGCATCTGATAGTGTAGTATTCACGCTAATGTATGTAGCCTGATCCGGTATTCGCCATATACCCAACATACGTCGGATCGTAAATATAAGTAATTATCTAAAGTGCGCTAAATCTTATACAAGAAAAGAGAGTTAGCAGAAATGAATACAAAAGAAATCAGAAATTGGATCAGTACAGAAAATTTATTGGATCAAACGTTTCAAGGATTTTGGATATCTATGAGTGAGGAGAGAAGAAATGAAATTTGGAATCAACAACTATGAGCCAAACTTTTATAAATCGAGTTCTGAAATCATACAGAGCTTTTCTTCTCAATTACTAAGATTAAAAGAGCAGCACATCATAAATATATATACCATGTGGGACAAGATCAATGAAGAATGGAATGACGATGCTCCAATTATTCTGGAATTCACTGCTTTCAATTTGGAAGTATGCAACTACAAGCTAGAGGAATTGGCTTTATCTATAAATTTAATCAATATTCATCAAGAGATTGAGAAATATGATTTTGAGGAGTTTGGAAAGTTTGAATATGAGTGGCGTAAAAGACCGGAAGAAGTTCTCAAATTTAATCGAGCTACAATTATTGGTATGGAGATTATTGAGTATAAATTTGAGTCAACCTTAATAGCTAGTCAGTCCGTCACAGAAGAGATCAGTCAAACAACTTCAAACTGGATTTTAAACGGAATAGGCTTTATAACTTCCAAAGGCTACTTTTCTATTTGTAATGGCTTAGATACAAACCGGATAAGCCATTTCAGAGAAGAAGGAGACTATTTAAGATATATCAAGGTCTTTTAGTATTTCAAGAATGAACATAGCATCATTTTACTTAATATCCACGCTGCAGACATTCGTCGCGCGTGAATACAGGAACATCATAGGAAATCAGCTCACACTATAAAAGTCCACTGATTATCCAATGCCTGGAATTTAGTTACTAACGGGCAAGTCATAATACAAGTTAATGGCTTATATTGAATCGTTTAAAAGTAAATAAAAACAACTTCTTACCAACATATGGTATAGTTGTAGCTAAATTAGAAGTGAAGAGGATGGTGTAGATTTGAACTCATTTCCTGTTACCTACTCGCTCTTATCCAGGCAAGCTTTACTAGCGCATATCAAAAACAATTATGACTTTCAAGAAACTGTCCATTTAAAATACTTCCTTAGAGGCATGAACGATACATATATTCTAGAAACGGGTTCAGGAAAATATGTCTTTAGAGTGTATCGTGCGGATCGAAGAAATCGATCGGAGATTGCTTTTGAACTGGATGTATTGAATTATCTCAATCAGAATGATGTAAACGTATCCATACCACTCGCTCGAAAAGATGGCACCTTCATAAACGAATTTTGGGTCACTGAAGGTGTAAAACATGGGGTCATGTTTAGTTTTGCAGAAGGTTATGAAAAGCCGATTCATACCGTAGAAGATAGCTATTTATTTGGACAGTCCGTTGCTCACCTCCATAAAGTGACTGAGCATTTTAGAAGTGAGCATGCGAGAGAGAATCTGGATTTGGAATATCTAATAGATAGACCGCTTGATATCATCAAATTACATATGGAGCATCGTCTGGAGGATTACCATTTTATTCATAAACGGATCTCAGAATTAAAGGAACCGTTGGCGAACAAGATCGAAGAAGGTTTGGATTGGGGGATTTGTCATGGAGACTTGCATGGCAATACAAATGCAGCCTTTACAGAGGATGGGCAGTTAGCACATTATGATTTCGATATTTGTGGTTATGGATGGAGAGCTTATGATATCGCAGAGTTCAGATTGGCGAGAGAAATTCATAGTGGTCATGATAAGGATGAAGTAGAAAGACTATGGCAAGCATTTCTAAACGGATACAGGCAAGTAAGAGACTTAAGTAGAAATGATGTAGAAGCGGTCTCTATATTTGTTGTACTAAGGCAGCTGTGGCTCTTTGGCTTATGTTTTACTGAAGCAGAGATGATCGGTGGAGCGGACTTTGATGATGGATTTATTGACAGCAAGATAGAGTATTTCAGGAAAGTGATTTTCTGATCGTATGCATCGTTTTTCCGTAAGATTAGAGCTATCTAAGAAGAAAGGCTGTCGTGAATGCGGAAGCATTAGCTGGAATTATTATGAATGATAAAAGGATGAGGAAAATGAATGAATTAAAAAAGGCTATTGAGTTTAGAGAATCGGGAAAACTATTGGAATCTAAAACTCTGTTACTTGATTTATTAAAGCTTTACCCTTCTAATCCAGATGTCTGGTACCAATGCGCTTGGGTACATGATCTGCTGGAATTAGAACGAGAAGCGATACCTTATTACCAGAAAGCATTGGAATTGGGGCTTCAAGATGAAGATAGAAAAGGAGCCTTACTAGGGCTTGGGAGTACTTATCGAGTATTAGGAATGTATGAACAATCCAAAGTGATTTTTGAAAAGGCAATACATGAATACCCAGAAGATAACGAATATCGTGTCTTTTTAGCAATGGCTAAATATAACTTGAAAGAATATGACCAGGCGATGGAAATATTATTAACGTTGCTTTCTGAAACGAGCAGCGACCCAGGAATTCAATCTTATAAAAAAGCGATACAGTACTATTCAAATAAGTTAGACAAGGTATGGAAATAAAGATGAAGAAAATAATGTTTACGTTGCGCTAAGATCCAGACGTCTGACATACACTGAGCCATGAATACAGGAATCTTAGCAGATACGCTGGGATTAACGAATAGGAGCTAATCAATGATGTTTGAATTTCCAAATCAAATTCAAATAAACGATGAGAAAATAAAACCATTTGTTAGCTATTTGAAAAAAGAAAAAGTTGAAAGTTGTTTGATAAGTGTCGGAACAGACATCGTGCTTCAATATTCTAGAAATAATAAATCAAAAGACAAGCTCCACAAAATTAACTCATGCACCAAGAGTATTACTTCATGCTTGATTGGAATAGCGGTAGAGCAGGGATTAATTTCGGATATTCATACGCCGATTGTTCATTACTTCCCGTCGCTTCAGCAGGATCAAGACATCCGCAAACAAAGTATTACCATTGAACACTTATTGAGTATGAGTGCAGGATTTGATTGGCCAGAGCTGGGAGAATGGAATGGATGGCCTGCCATGATACATAGTCCTAACTGGGTTGATTATATATTAGAGCGCCCATTAAACGCCGAACCTGGTGAAAGAATGAACTATAATTCGGGCTGCAGCCATCTGTTACTAGCCATACTTCAACAAGTGTCAGGCATGAGTGCAAAAGATTTCGCAATAAAGGTTCTGTTCTCCAGTTTGAAGATCAAAGATTTCATATGGCATGCAGATCCCCAGGGAATTAATATTGGTGGTTTTGGGATACATATGTCTATACAAGATATGCATAAATTCGGCAGCTTCTATTTAAACAAAGGGCGCTGCGGGAAACGGCAATTACTGAGTGAGGAGTGGATATCCACTTCAACCCAACCAAAGTATTTAACCTATGATGGTATCGGTTATTACGGTCATCATTGGTGGGTAGCCGGTGATTCATTAGATCCTTCTTTTTATTTCGCTATGGGTATGGGCGGGCAGTACATCTGTGTAGATCATTCCCAAAATATAGTTGTCGCCTTAACCAGTGATACCTACGGCGATACCTTCAAACCATTAAGAGCGATTACAGAACTTTTGCGATAATACGAAGAAATCAGCGCTTCTGCTAACAAAATTTTAATTCAGGAGGATTTCATATGATATTAGAAAAAGTCATAAATAAAATTGAAATACAAAGTGAATACAAGGATTTTGTTGATAAGTATATCGATAACCTTCTTACTGAATTTAAAGGCAAGATTCATAGCATCTATATGTGCGGTTCCATTCCCAAAGGAACGGCTACACCATTTAAGTCAGATGCAGACTTTACGATTGTATGTGAGGATCCCAAAGAGATTGATTACGAAAGACTATCAAAGATTAAAGACAGACTTTTGCAAGAATATCCGATACTCACTAAGATCGATACAATCATCTGCTCGATGGAGGATGTATTAAGTAAGCCCAATGAGTGGGGGTTCTGGGTGAAGGTGATTTGTACCTGCGTATATGGTCAAGACGTTGGTGAACAAGTACCACCGATCCAGATTTCTCCAAAGTTTATTTTGGACTTGAATACAGACACCAAGGAAGAAGTAGCTCATATACACCGTTTACTATCTACTGCTAGTGATCACACAATGCAAGTCCGATATATAAAAGGTTACTCTAAGCGATTACTTCGTGCTTTGTACTGTTTGGTTTTGGAGGATACAGGTGTATGGGAAGATGATATGGTTACGATGAAGAATGCCATATTAGATTATTGTGAGATTGATCCTGCTTTAGTTGATTATCTGTATGCTTGTTACCTCGATAGTAATGTAAGTGTTGAAGAGTTTCTGGGAATTGCAGATGAAGTATATCGTTATTTCGAGAACGCTCTACGTGTAATGGCTGCTTCCAGAAAGTTCTTGAGCTAAAATCTGTTCACTCAGTAGACAGGTTGACGTGAATATTCCTCGCTCATATTCAATTTTATAGTGAAAATGAGTTGGGTTTATGAAGAGTGTACAAGAAAGTGTAATTGAAATGAATGAAGAGCTATTCTTCTTTGTAGCGTGTATACTATGTTCTCATTAAGAATGGAAATAATACATATGGAGGTAATTAAGTTTGAGTACTCACTACTATCTCAGTTGGTTTAATCATTTTTTTCCAGAGCAACTGGCCAAATTATTGCATAAGGATATAACAGACAGAAAATCGCTCGTTATGATCAGTGCTCAACCGTCTAGTTATACAGATGAACAAATTGCTATGGAGGATGTTTCTGAATACACCTGGTTAAATCAGGCCGATATTATTTTCGATGAATATCATTTCATTGATTATCGCATGCAGAAGGAACAGGCCCAGCAGTTCATTCAAAATGCCTCTGTCATTTTTTTGTGCGGTGGAGATCCTGTGTTGCAGAAAGATTTCTTGGCAGAATATGAATTGTCGGATGTGATTAAGAACAGCAAGGCGGTTATAATAGGTGCCAGTGCTGGCGCGTTAAATATGTCTGCCAAATGGTTGAGCTTGATAGAAAATGAAGATGAAGTTGAAACAAGTACTATTTATGAGGGGATCGGCTTTCATCAGTTTGCCTACGAATCTCATGCTAAACGCGATTACTCCACGTTTGTTCAAGGCTATCTGTTCCCCTTATCTGAAGAAATGGATGTCTATGCTGCAGAACAGGAGAGTGCTATACGTGTAAAGGATGGCAAAATGGAAATATTGGGACCTGTATATTTGATTTCCCACTCCGGGATTCAGAAAGTATAGTAGAAATAAAAATGGAAGAGGTACGACATATTTATGCAAAAACTATTACATAAAATCAATAATCAATTCGAACTCGAGGTTGATTCGGGAGCAGCTCCTATCGTTTCTCTCGAGTTATTTTTTGATGGTAACGAGGAAGAATCATCCATTGGATGTAATTTGTTAAATCATCCGGGTATTGATGTATTCTACGAGACATTGAAGAGTACCAAACAGTTAATTGAAGTCCAAGATGTATTTGTGGAAATCTATGAGGTTGAAGAAAACGGATGGCCATTCTCTGAAAGAATATATATATTATCCACTTTACATCAAGATGAATTAATGGATCGATTAAGGATTCTGGAACCAAGTGATATAGAAGAAGGATATCAATTTGGTGAGCCGAAAGCAGCGCCATTATTGGAAGCCGGAATGAAGGTTTACTCCGTATGGTGGGATTAATAGATGATGAGAATAAACCAAGTGGACTTTATTTAGTAAGGAATTAATGTATGCAGATAAATCAAATTATCATGGGGTGATTTTGGTTATGGGATCCAGAATTATGCATTTGATCATCGGTTATAAAATTGCCGAACGATTGAATATCGAAGATAAAACTTCATTTCTGCTGGGCAGCATTGCCCCAGATGCGGTTGTCACCAAGGATGAATCCCATTTCTATAGAGGAGAACATCAGAACTATACAAGACATATAGACTACCTGGAATTCCTGTCTAAATACAAATCATACTCAGATCATATATATGTGCTGGGATATTTTGCGCATTTGATTGCAGACGAGCAGTGGATGAAGGGATTTTATATGCCATGGCTAAGAAATCGAATGGAAGCAGATCCTGAAGTGTCCTCCCTGTATCACGGTGATTTTCAATTACTGAATGGAAAGCTGTTAGAGCATTATGATTTTACTAATCAAATGAGGGAAGCAATCAATAATAAAACGAATAAAGTTATTGATCTGGATGAAGTAAAGTCCAGTGATGTATTAGAATTGGTTCCCCATGTGTTAGGGGATATGGAATATGAAAAGCAAGTAATCAATGAACCGCTGAATGTCTTTCATTTTATGCAGATCGAAGGATATATTGAAACATCAGTCAATGTAGCAGTAATGAATTTACAACAATTATCTGGAAAAGAAAAAAAGGGACAACATACCCTATGATAATGAAGGAGATAATGTATGAAGGACACTTGACACACAATGAGGAACCTGTTTGGAATGGAGTGTGATACATATGGAATGCTTGGGATGCAGAATCGCCAACAATATTGAACCTAATCTAAACATCATTTATGAAAATGAATGGATTACGTGTGTACTGGATATTGCTCCTTTTAATGAAGGGCATACTCTAATCCTTCCCAAACGACATTACCTCGATGTTGATGAGATTGATCCACAGACTGCATATGCAATCATGGATGCCTCACAAATGCTCTCAATTGTTTTGAAGAAAGTATTTAAACCCGATGGAATAAGGATTTGCCAAGATGGAGGAGTATTTAATGATCTGACCCATTATCATATGCATCTCATTCCAAGATACCAGGGCGATGGATTTACTTGGGGTGAACCTCTGCATCCGGACGGAGCTGAGAACCGACTAAGCCAAACCAGAGAACGGATTTTAAAAGCATTGATAGAGTAGTAAAAACTGTATATAAACATGATTAAAGCATACTATTCATGCGGCATACCTAGGTCTAGGCAGAGCACTCTATGCTGTGGCGAGAATAAAGAAACACTACCTGAGAGATACGCAATTCTTATAGATAAGGGTGATCCATTTGAGAAAAGGACTCATTGTACTGCTTAACGGAACCTCAAGTTCAGGAAAGACAAGTATTTCCAATGAACTGATTAATCAGAAAGAGATTTTATTCCACCATTTATCACTGGATGAGTTTTTTGATAATTATAATGACTTTGTTAATAATAAGTTGATAGGTACATCTCCAAAAGAAATAGACCATCAAGTTGTCTCACAAATTGTAGATGATTCGGTATTCTCAGTGTATCATTCGACAGTTAAGCTCTTTTCGGAGATGGGTTTGAATGTAATAGCAGATACTGTGATGGATAGTGACAAACGGTTTAATGAATGCCTCGATATGTTTGCTGATCAGTCTGTATTATTCGTAGGTGTACAATGCTCCAAAGAAGAACTTGCACGAAGAGAACAAAAAAGAGGAGACCGAAATATTGGACTGGCAAATTTTCAGTTCGATCAGATTTATCGTTTTGACGAATATGATCTTGAAGTAAATACGGAGGCATTGAACCCAGCAGAATGTGCGAAAGAAATTTTGAACTTTATACAATCTGGTCAGGATTACTCAGTATTTAAAAAGCTGAATAAGAGAGATGTTAACAAATACGAATAAGTTGTGATGTAAAAGACGACATGAAACTAAATAGTTTAAAAAAGTTGTCTTTTACTATTTTAGTGCATGATATAGGAGTCGTTCTGAATGTTAAACAAAATGCGGAGGATCTAAAATGGATTTTGATATCATACAAGTTAATCAGAAGCATAAAGAAGTATTGGAAAATCTCATGCAATTTTATATTTATGATTTCTCGGAGTTTCTCCAATTTGACGTAGAAGAAGATGGGCAATATAGTCCGTATCCTTTAGAAGAGTATTTTCAAGAAGGCAATCAACGATTTGCTTATATTATCAAAAAAGAAGAGAAATATGTAGGGTTTGTGTTGGTTCATTTCATTGATTCTGCAGAACTGCGCTATTATTCCATTGCCGAATTTTTCATATTGAAGAAGTATAGACGAGAAGGAATCGGTAGGTCCGCAGCAGCTCATATATTCAATATACATAAGGGGTTATGGCAAGTACATCAGATTGAGAGTAATCGGCCAGCCCAGATATTTTGGAATAGCGTAATTAATGAATACACAAAAGGCCAATTTGAGGAACGGATCGAGAATGGTAAAAGAATACAAACATTTACCAGCTGATTGAGACAGACACTTTACTATATAAGTTGCGAGTATGTATTATTTGATGACTGTTTGGCAGGCGGTTTGTCATATTGGAAAATTTCATCTTGGCATTATGCGAATGAAGATGAAGGATCAAAAGATTGTATAACACTGTATTCATCTCTCGGCCGTTCGTCTTCAGCCCAAATTGGCAGGATCACGTCGTATTAGTCCCATCAATATGTCGCAAAAGTACATGGTAACGCCAAGTATAGATCGTTTATACTCCCTTTATAGTCGATAATGAAAATCATTATCATACATAAGGGGGATTTACCATGAATGGAGAAATGAAAGGGCGAGCGTCCAGAAGCTGGGGAAATGCTGCCTACAAATCGAGATTAGGGATAGGCTTACTGCTGGTCCTTATGCTTATATTGACTGCCTGCGGAGCCGGAACCGGTGCGGATAACAGCAAGCCGTCTGCGGCAGCCGCTAAGACCCCTGCGCAAACAGACACAAATACAGAAGCTTTTCCCGCTACCCTCAAGCATATGAAGGGTGAGCTGGTGCTGAATGAAAAGCCGAAGAAAATTGCCGTACTGGATGTGAAGTTTCTGGATCAGATGTTGGCGGTTGGTGAGAAGCCGGCAGGCAGTGTGATCGCCGGAGGCAATACCGGTTTCCCGGAATATTTGGGCGATCAGCCGAATGGTGTACAGATTCTCGGTACCCGGGATGAGCCTAATCTGGAAGCTATTGTGTCTTTGGAACCGGATCTGATTATTATGACCGATTTCCAAGAGAAACAGTATGAGAATGTTAGCAAAATTGCACCGACTCTCGTATTGGACTTTTATGAAGATTGGCGTGATACACTGTCCACGATCGCTAAAGTGACGGATAAGCCAGCCGAAGCCGAGAAGGTGCGCCAAGCTTACGAGAATAAAGTTAATGGGCTAAAGGCGAAGCTGGCTAAGAAGCTGGGCGATGAGACGGTAGCTCTGATTCGTCCGAGAAAAGAAGGTATTCGCATTCACGGGATTCAACATCGGACTGGCGAAATTCTGTATCGGGATTTGGGCTTGAACATGCCGCCGATGATTCAGAAGGTTGGCAAGGAAGGTTCACTTGAAATCTCAATGGAACAAGTTCCCGCAATCGGCGCTGATCGTTATTTTGTACTCTCGGACGAGCTGTTTGCCACAGAGGCTGAAGCAATGGCGAACAACCCGGTATGGAAATCGCTGGATGCGGTCAAAAATAACCGCGCTTACGACGTGAATTCCACCTTATGGATTGCCTATTATGGCCCGCTTGCTATCAATTTGATCGTAGATCAAGCGGCAGAAGCCCTGCTTGGATCGAACTAAGATGGACCGTTATCTCTCGAACGATTTGTGGAAACAGATGGCATCCAAACATTCGATTTTGCTGGGTGAGCCGCCTGAAGACAGTGTCCGTATCGTTGCTTTGAATGATCTGTACGAAGAAGCGGCATGTCGGGATTATATCCGCTGGTTTCAGACGTATATCGATGCGCCTGACCTGAAAGTTGCGGCTTCGATGTTAGTCAAGCGTATCGGCTATCTATGGACCGCTCCGCTGATGACGGCCCTGACTTTTCATCATCGACATGTTTCTTTCTCGCTGCAAGATAGTTTTCTGTATCACCCGGCGCTCATTAAGGAGGGAGGGACCCGTTTTCCTTTTCTTGCAGTCAGCGGTCTGCGGGCGGAAGCGCTCACGCCAAACCGGGAAGTCCAGCGGGAAAAGGCGCTGGAGGAGATATTTGCGCTGCAGCTGACTCCGCTGTTCAAGATGCTTGCTGCAATCGCGCCGCTTCCGATGAGTATCCTCTGGGAGAACATTATGGTGCGGATCGGTCCGCTGTATAAGCTTGAAGCAGGTGAGACGGGAGAAAAGCATCAGCATGTACAGGCAGATTTCAGCTATTTGACCCAGGAAGCGCCCGGAGCTTTATTTGACCAAAGACGGAATCCATTTACCCGATTTACAACATGCAAGGACCAGATTCCGATTGCCAAAAACGAACGAATTACCTGCTGCTTCTATTATCAGATGTCCGGGGAATATTGCAGAAAATGTCCGAAAATTGACACTGAGAATAAATCTCAATTAAAATGACAACAGCAAGCATGTTACTTTTGCTAATTGTCAGGAGATGAGAGAGATGCCGCTGCAGACAAGTCCATGGAGTGAAACGACAATCAAGATGCTTGACGGGTACAGTGATACTTTGCAAGCAGGCGGTGTTCTTGATGTTAATAAAACCGAATTCGCCTCGAATGTGCTGCTGCTAGCAGTAGGCGGGGAAGGGGAGCTTGCAATGAATGGCGAAGTTTGCCGCATTGGAGCTTCTTTTGCTTGTCATATTGTAAAAGGTACTTCGTTTAGGCTGACGTGCGGATCAGATGAACTTTATTATATGGTGATTACATACGAGGCTTTTGCCCTGGATGGAGCGTCTCCTGCCATGCCTTCGTATCGTAAACATCCGCTGCAAATCTCTTTTATTCAGAGTACGACCATTCATACACAGTGGGTGCAGCAAGCCGAGAAAATCATCGCCAAATGGCGCCGCGGCGAAGGGTTGGAACATTTTCATGCCAATGCGTTGCTGCAAAGCATGATCTATGAGCTGATTATGGAGTATGAACGCGGTCAAGGTGGCGCAGAGTCGGACAGAGTGGATGTAGTCGCATCCTATATCGCCTCGCATTATCGCCGGAATCTGGAGCTGCAGGAGTTGGCAGACCTTGCGGGATGCAGCATACGGCAGCTCCAACGACGATTCAAGCAGGAGAAGCAGTTGGGACCGATGGAGTATGTAAGCAAGCTGCGGATGGAAAATGCATCGCGGATGCTGCAGTATACAGACGCTTCCATCGGAGAAATCGCTGATCGAATCGGTTATCGTGATATGTATTATTTCAGCAGGGTGTTCAAAAAACATTACGGCGTCTCCCCTTTGCGTTATCGACTTGATCATGTTTCCAAAGCGGATGAAGAATACACGAAGGCTTTGCTGCGCAATCGAATAGCTTCGTCGTACGACTCGGCGGAAGGAACGGTCATCTGTCATATGGGGGGAGAATATCAAGTGAAGAGACCGCCACAGCGTATCGCTGTACTCGATGTGCAGTATGCTGACCATTTGCTCGCGCTTGGACTGTCTCCGGCAGGAAGTGTCGGATCCGGCAGTGTGTCGATCCATTTTCCGTCATCGATTCGGGACAGACTTCAGGGTGCTGAACTGCTCGGAACGTATGAGTACCCGGATCTGGCAGCTGTAGAGCAGCTGTCGCCGGATCTAATCATTTGCACCGAGGTTCATGATCGTCATTTTGAAAGGTTAAGCCGGATTGCTCCCGTCCTCATGTTCAGGCGCAACGAGAGATGGCAGACGATTCTGGGAGTTTTCGGTGAACTGACTGGCAAAAGAGCGGAAGCCAAAATCATCCTGGCGGATTATTACCGACGCACTGCGCTGCTGTCCGAAGAACTGGCTATCGTATTGGCAGAACAAAGTGTGGCTCTAATCCGTCCGCTTGATTCGCTCATTCGCGTTCATTCGGCTGCTCATCGTACGGGTGCTGTGCTGTACAAGGATCTGGGTTTGCCTATTCCATTATTTGTGGCGGATACTTCGGATACGGCGTATCATATTTCCGTAGATAGACTTCCGGCTGTGCAAGCCAGCCACTATTTTCTGCTTAGCAATCGGGCAATGCAGGGCGGTATATCGGCGACCGAGCAGCAGGTGCTGGACATGCTCGATAATCATGCGGATCAGCATATCCACTGCGTCGATGCGATAACCTGGATTGGTTGTTACGGACCGATTGGGATCAATAGCATCGTGGATCAGATTAAGCAGGCTTTGTTGACAATAAACTTTCAGATGAACTGCCACTAGGAGTGAATCAGAGGAAATCGAAACATTGGACGGACAAGTTCTCAATTCGACCAGATATATCGTTTTGATGAATATGATCTTGAAGTAACTACAGAAGAATTGAATCCGGTAGAATGTGCTAATAAGATTCTACGATATACAATCTGGTCATGATTATTTGGTATTTCAGAACTAAGTAAAAGAAATACTGATAATTTATAGAAAATGTATCCATTGGTTCGCAAATAAGAATAGAGGGGGCGAGCATATGAAGGTATTTCGAAAGCAAGTTCGAAAAATAACAGTGGGAGGAACTTTGTACTTATATGTCGTTGACGAACAAGCGTATGATATCGTGTTAAGAATATATTCAAATCAGTTCAAATCAACATTTGCTGAATATATTATTGGATGGAAAGATAGTTGGGACATTATTGTTTACGAACCCGGGCTGATTGCCAGTCTCATTGAACATGCAGTATCAATAGGGTGGGAAAGTGATAAAAGAAATAATAAGATCAAAATCGAAAATGCTGCAACGCTCATTAGAGAAATAATGAAGCGTGATGTATGAAGAGAAGAAGACTCCAATGCTCGCAAATCTAAAAGAAATTGTAGTATAGCATACCTCCTCGATCTGATAGAGTCTGCTAATGAATGTATGACAAAGGGGTTTGATAAGGTTTATCTCTATACGGATCTGTCAGAATATTACGAAAGAATGCAATGGCGCTATATAGATAAAGGTTATTCTTTGAACGATGAGAAATAAGAATTTACAAATATTCAATTAATGAGGGATGATTTTGGAAACAAAAACGGTAATATATTTTGTGAGACATGCTGAGTCTCCTTATATAGAGGGACAAGAAAGATCCAGAAGTCTGTCTGATCAGGGTAGAGAGGATTCACTTAAAGTAGCAGACATTTTACAAAGTGAAAGTATAGATCATTTTATATCCAGCCCTTATGAACGAGCTATTGAAACGATCCGAGGATCTGCAATTGAATATGAGAAAGAAATCAGCATAGTTGAAGATCTTAGAGAAAGAGCAATTGGTGTTATTCCAGATAACGGATTTACAGCAGCCAAGAGACGGGTATATGACGATTTTAATTTTGCTTATTCGGGTGGCGAATCAAGTAATCATGCACAAAAGAGAGCTGTTGAGGCTTTACGAATGCTATTATATAAACATCAGGGCAGAAAAATGGTGATTGGAACACATGGAGATATCATGACGCTAATGATGAATTATTTCGATAAGCAGTACAGCTACGATTTTTGGAGTTCATCGACGATGCCAGACATGTACAAAATGGAATTTAAGGGCGATATATTAGTTGAAGTAGAGAGAATATGGCGCTAATCAATATCTACTATATAAAGAAAGGAATGATTTTTTGAAAATCTATAATTTTGATAAAGATACAGGAAGAGAAATTACCAATTTTGATAGTAAACAGTCTGTCTTCTCAAGAATTATTCAACATAACGAATCATTACATATAGGCTGTATGTTTATTGGACCCGAAGGAATAGTCGGCTCACATCCAGCGACGATCAACCAGTTATTTTTAGTCGTTCAGGGTGAGGGATGGGTAACAGGTAAAGAAGGAATACAATACCGGATTCAATCTGGAAAAGCAGCTTATTGGGAGCCAGGTGAAGTGCATGAATCTGGATCAGAACAGGGAATGACTGTAATCGTGATAGAGGGTGAAGATCTGCAACCTTTGATGAGCGAAGTGAAATTGAACGTTAAAAACACTTTATAGCCAAGCTATAAATATAAAGGATGGAATCATATTGACTAGACCTCCTATTTTTTCAATACATTCAGTCGTATCCACATCCAATGAGGCAATACGAATAAAAGGCAGAGCACTCGACATCATTGAAATAAAGTCTAAAGTATTCGATTCGAATTCTAATATCGGTACGATTGAAGAAATCACGATAGAAGACAAACAGGTTCGAAAGCTCGATATTATGTCAGAAGGTATAATTACAATAACAGGTATTACAAAAGATTTTCAGATGAAAGAATTGTTATATGAAGATCGATTAGAGGAGTATAAAGAGACTATAACTTTTGAACAGGCCAAGAATATGGCTGAACATATGAGTCGTCAAGTTTTATTGGATTATGTAGACCATCCCAATATGTCCTTTTTGGATGAGCTTGTATTAGAGGCAGACTGTTGCTGGTTCTTTTTTTATAATCCCCAGATCATTATTCCACAAGATAAGTGGTTATTGCACATATTAAAAGCCTATGCTATTTCGAAAAAAGGCAACGTGAGTCATACCTATAATTACTTGGATGATCCTGTGGAAGCAAAAGACTATTTGCATGCAATGTCAGGATACTTTAGGAAGAGAGGACTTTAAAAAAAGAGTAAAGCCTGAAACATATATTAAATAAACGGAACTCTAGAGACTTATAATATCTGATTTAAAAGAGAATGAAAAATATGTCTAGAACAATAATTTTAAATAAACTGAAAAAGAAAGATCTATTACTATCGAAATCGAAGAAGAACTGGATATATTGTAGCGCAGCATCTATACTGGCTGTGTCCGCTATTTGATTACAGGAATACTGTAGCTAAGAGCCGTCTTTGAAGTAGTATCTATACGAGACAACCTTCATAATTAATAGTAGAGTCTATTTTAAAATTAAAGAGTTGTAATCGAATTATTATATCCCATGACGGAAAGGTGGATTCATATGATTACATTCGAAAGAGATAATAATAAGTTTAATTTCAGAGTGGCAGGCATTGTTGTTCATAATAATCGGGTTTTACTACATACTACATTAAAGGACGACTTCTGGAATCTTCCGGGAGGTCGCGTTGAATTTAATGAATCGACAGAGCAAGCCGTCTTGAGAGAAATCAAAGAAGAGCTGGATGTGGAAGGTGAGAATCCAAAACTGCTTTTTATTAATGAAGATTTCTTTGAATACGATGGTTTGCAATTTCATGAGATTGGCTTTTACTATCTGGTTTCTTTTCCGGAAGGACATGAAATCACAAAACCTACAGACGAATTTCCAGGAGTAGAAGACGATGGTAGACTTATTTTCAAGTGGTTCCCTATCGATGAATTGCAAGACTTGGAAGTCTACCCGGAGATCCTGCGGACTGAATTGCTCCAATTGAAAAGAAGCGATCATATTCAGCATTTTGTGAATCTTCGGTAAATCGTTTAGTGAATAATTCAAATAGATAAGAGGGTTCGTTAATGAGAGCATATATTCAAACAAACAAAAATGGGGAGTTCTACAATGTAAATGCGTTTGTGGCATATGAAGGATTCATGTCATTGGGTTGGGAAACGGTTAAATTTTATGAGGTAGAAGACATCAAGGATCACCATCAGGAAGATATTGTAGTCGGTGGAATTGGTAATGTGAGAAGTCGGCTGTCACTGCTTGGTATTAATAGAAATAAAGAAGAAATTGATTATCCTCATTCGTTATCTCATTATTTTGGTAGAAGGATATGGACAACAACGATCCAGGAGCTTTTCGAAGATAATCAGAACTGGAATGTATTTGTTAAACCCAAGGATATCACTAAGAAATTTGCTGGTAAAGTAGTTAGAGAATATAAGGATTTCATAGGTCTCATAGAAGAAGATGCCAATACCACTGTCTGGTGTTCCGAGATTGTTGATTTCAGAACAGAATGGCGCTGCTTTATTCGCTATGGAGAGATTCTGGATATCAGACCGTACAAAGGTGCCTGGGATTCAAAATTGGACCTTGATATAGTGAATAACGCTATCAATGATTTTGCCGATGCGCCCGCAGCCTATGGATTGGATTTTGGCATAGATTACGATGGAAATATGAAGTTGGTAGAAATTAATGATGGTCATTCTCTCGGAACCTACGGAATAGCTCCTGTAAACTATGCGAAATTCCTCACCGCCAGATGGTCAGAGTTAACGGGAACGACCGATTATTTGAGACATTTGTAAGCGTAGGTGAAGAGACACTTCTTCATAACAGCGGAGTTCCAAGCTTCACTTCCGGGAAGCGGCGATCTGCTCCTCTCATCAAGCTGTCACTTTGCCCCTTCAGATACTCATCGAAAAAATCGAGTATACAAGCATTGATCACCGTATTCGCTCTCTCCGGTGCAATCTGCCCGGTAATACCTACCATGCGGAACAGTGGAGAAATGAACTGAACATCGGTGAAATTCAAATGTTCGGTATGCTCGATATAGAGAACCTGCCCTCCTTCACTAATAGTCTCGCGCATTCGTTGCAGCTCCAACTTTTTATCTGCCGCTACCTGATCTTCCCACTCTCTGGTTGAACCCATTTGCTCAATCTCTGCATCCGTATAAGGCTTGTTTTCACGCACTCTTTTTAATTTTGTGAATTCGCTTTGTGAAGTGATAAATAAAAAGGGCTTGTGCAGTTGCTGTCGATCGTGGAGTCGATAGAGTCCGCCATCCAAGTCGATTCCAGCCGTAATCCGTGGATCAAAAGAAGCATCATAAGCGGTTGCGCCACCGATCGAATGGCCAAATACGCCGATATGATCGAGATCTATTTTCCCCTGAAGATTACTTGTGATCTGTCCGGATTGGATCAACTCCAATTGATCCAGTATAAAAGCTACATCATCCGTAAGCACTTTTCCCAATGTATCGCGATTGCTGCGTTCGGTCTGATAGTCATGGTCAGGTGAGAATAATTGATTAGTAGTACTGGTCGTGATTTTTCCATCTGGAAATTCGGTTGCAAATGTATTATAGGTATGATCGATGGCTGCTACGATATAGCCGTGACTGGCAAGCTCCTCGGCCTGCGAGGTGTGGAGGAACCTGGAAGAACCATTACCGGGATTTACCAGGATCAGAGGGTAGGCAGCTTGCGCTGGAGAGATAATGGCGCCTGTGTACGAATGACTGGATACATACTTCAGATGCTGAAAAGTAAAGTCAGGAAGACCATAGTCTGCTGCCATATAATCCAAAATCCGGGTGTCTGGAATCCAGGGAGCATAATCACCAGCACCTGCTTGAGCCGGGTACCATACCTGAACCATTAATTCCCGCTTGCTGTCTCCAGTTTCGCCAAAAGTCTCTTTTCTATTCGTATCCACGAAGTGAAAAGCCTGTGTGCCTACCTTGAATGAACCAGTAGGTGATGGTAATTGAAATAGTGGGAAAGCATACAGCAGTCCTGCCGTGATAACCAGGCTGACTGCCATAGCGCTATAAGCTATACCCCGCAGGATTCGCGAGATTTTCCAAGGAGCTGCTTTCTGGAAATAGGCATACGCCGAAACTGCTAAACAAATAACCGTGATACCATACAGGAAAAGGAGCTGAATTCTGTACCCTTCTACTACCCACTGAATGACTAGAACCAGTGCAGTAATGCCGCTTGCAAAGAAGAGCGGTACTCTGCGGCGATCTTTTCTCAACACAATGCTCAAAGTAAACAGTCCGATAATGGAAACAAAAAGCAGCAGCTCAAACAGTCTCATCCTGATCTCCTTGTGAAAATGAATTTGTGTGTTCTTATGTGATATTGCTGGATGTATCTAAGCTACTGAAATACCTCGTTAATACGCTGCAATGTCATCAAGTGATCTGTTGGTATAGAATAAAAGATAAGATGTCCGAGAGAAGTAGTTATTAGATTGTTGAACGCATTTACATGAAGTAAATAATTAAGCAGAGACATCCCGGCTCTCCTGTTAAAGGCATTCAAGAAACAATCAACATGATGTAGACGAAGATTTTTTTCATTTTATAACATTCGTAATAAAGAAAGATTCGGCAGCGCATGCTGATGAATAGGAAAGATAAGAGGCTGATTCGATGAGTTTTGATATAAAAACCTATTTAGCAACCTATTTTGAAAATATACAAATAAAGTGTCCTTTGTTTTATAACGCACCGGTAGGCATTCGATTTGAACTGGGAGTACCTTATCGTGGGGTGGATGATCCCAAATACTTCATGACGGTTCATCTGCGCGCCAAATTGATTGTAGAAGCTTTATTTGATGAAAAAGATGAAGTGATCATCCTGGTCCAGACTTTTAAATATGTAGAACCGTTTTTAGATTTTCAGGTCGGTGATTCCGTATTTTCCGCTTCGTATATTAAAGGTAATCTCGAGGGAAGAGTGCAGTTATATGATGAATCCCCGCAGTATGACGAAGATGATGGAACTCTTATTGGCTATTCCCAAACATTCTACATACAGTGCCTATGGTCCGAAGTGAATAATTCCAATTTGATAAGAGTCATTGGCAATCAGGATTTTGCTATTCAGCCATTTACCAGAGATGATATATTTTTGCTAAATCCCAAACGTCATACGATCTGGCACATGTATGATGATAGAGGGCTTGATGTGATCGCGAATAATAAGAGCGAGTTGAAATCGTTATATACCACATTTAATGATTGGATCCTGGATTATGACCGGGAGAGAATAGACTATATTATGATATGAAGCGAGGAGACCTACCATGAGAATAGATATCGCTGTCGATACTGACTATAATTTTATCGTGACCAGAGATCACCATATTGCCAAAGAGCTAGTCGAAGCCAAGATCCATGGAAGTGAGATTTATATTTTGCGAGAGGCGGATCAAGAAATCGGATGGATGCGGTTTAATTATTTTTGGGACAATACTCCGTTTATGAATATGATATGGATTGATGAAGAATATCGGGGCAGGGGATATGGCGCTCAAGTGGTGAAGTATTGGGAAGACCTCATGCGAGAACAGGGATTTACAGTAGTCATGACATCTACCCAATCCAATGAAGAGGCACAGCACTTTTATAGAAAGCTGGGCTATCAGGATGCTGGATGTTTGCTGCAGGACAATGAACCTTTGGAATTGATTATGTCCAAAAAACTGTAGTTATATATGAATTTGGTCAAAGCTATTTGTCATTGTCGTTCAAGATACTAGGACTTCAGCAGATGATTGTTAATCCAGAAATGAGGTACATATCGCATGATCACATTACGAAAGATTACATTGGAAAATAGACGTGATATCTTTAATCTGGAAGTCTTGGAGGAGCAGAAGAAGTATGTGGCATCCAATTTGTCGAGTGTAGCTTCGTGTTATGTGCTTTCGATCAATGGAGGGAATCCGTTCCCGCTGGCGATCTATGCAGAGGAACAGCCAGTTGGTTTTGTGATGATTACCTATGGAATTACCGGATACGATCTTCCCCGGATAGCAGAAGGAAATTACTGCATATTACGATTAATGATCGATCAACAATACCAAAATAAAGGATATGGACGCAAAGCTATGGAGAGAATAATTGAATTTATTCGTACATATCCAGCCGGACCTGCGGAATACTGCTGGATTCCATACAGCCCTGACAATACTTCAGCCCGAAAGTTATATGAAAGTTTTGGCTTTCGGGATAATGGCGAGATTTGCCATGATGAATTAATTACTGTGCTGCAGCTTTAGGTCGCTGAGAATTGAGAAGGAACATCTTTATTTTATCCAAATATTAAACACAATATAAAAGTAAAGAAGTGATGTACTCCCATGATAGATACGCAATGGCAACAAATAAATAATCAAGAAGATATTGATCATATTATGACTAGATTTGGTGGATTTCATGACTCCTGCATCAAAGAACTATACATATGGACAGGTCATCATGTTGACGAAGACCTGTCCATGTCGGTACCAATGCAGCGTGATTATAAGGTAAGGCTACTCGTTCAAAGACAATATGCAAATCCAACAGCCATTGAGTTAATGTTTGATGAGCTGGTTCAATTATACATAAAGCCAAGTCCTGAAAATTATGACTCGATTATATATGGAGCGAATTTTCTATGTAAGGATGGCTTATTTTATTGGGCAGATGATAGAGAATGGACTCCTGAAAAAGCACATCAATACCAGGATGTGAATTGGATTTGTTCCAACAAAATGAAGTGGAGAGAGGTCAATGAGTGGGTTGGAGAGATACAAAGATATGGACCTCAAGATAATATCGAATGATATATTAAAAGACGGTTCGATCAAAAAGATAAGTGTTATTTTCTAGGATTGTCAGAAAAGCCGAGTAGATATGAAATGAATATACAGGCAGAAGTGCAGTGAGTGAGGTATTTGATTTTAAATGGAGTCTGCATCATCTAGTAATATAAGTTACATCGCAAAACACCACATCAATCGGAAGATCAAATTTTTGGTTCTTTTGGGGAAAAGCGAAAATATTGCTGCCGGATATGTACGATAGATAACGATTAAAGAAAAATAATTGGATAAATAGGAGGAATAATAAAATGGAACACTTTTTCGAGAAGTTTCAAAAACAACTGGTAGATGCTTTACGTGCCGATTGTGCGGAACTGATCAAACATATAGGTGCAGAGAGACTGTATGCGGTTGCGCTAGTTACAGACAGCGATGCGGGTAGCGTATATCTGGGCATGAATACCGAGGAATCCCTGCAGCGACGAGTGGAATACTATAATCGGGAAATGGACGGAGGTTATTCATCCGATCATCCAACATTGCGCTGGATGCCGGATGAATGGGGATACAGTGACAGCGATCTGGGACGTTCGTGCCTTGTTGAAGTCAGTAATATGTTACTGAACAGGGAAGACTATAGTGACGAATCTCGTACAGCGTTTTATGAGGCGGCTACTCGGGCACTACAGAAGCTGGATGAGGAAGGTGTATTTGCGAGTATACCACGCAGCAGCTTAACTTTGTTCGTATCAGTTACAGATGATGATGAGGCAGAGCAAGTAGAAGATTACTCGGCGAAGTTGCTGAATCCCGAGGATGTGTATCAGCAGTTTGCAGAGCGATTCGATGGAATAGAAGATGCAGCAGAATAGGCTGAAAGGCTGTAAAAGCCAATTTGGCATAACGAAAGGTGCATTCAAACATGGGATATTATTTTAATGGAATTCTGACTTCGATCGAAGCCTGGGATGCCTATAAAGGGAAATATTATAATATTTGCGCGATCGAGCTGTATCCAAATATAATCGCTATACCGATAAGTGATGATTTTTACGATGAAATCAATAAAGAGCAAATAACCAAGGTACAGGATTATGAATATCTGACTGATGCACTCAAACAGTTGTGCTCCGATTTCTCCAAGATTGCTAGAACAGCCTATATTGAGGCAGAATATTTTGGGGGTGTAGGTACACAGAACGCAATAGTATGGGAGGCATCCGATATTATTTTTGAAGAAACTTTGAGTGGGAATGCTATAAATAAAGCACTGCAGCAACTGTGCGTAACCAGAACAGATGACCGAGACGAATTCGATACCGTGCAGCTGGGAAGACACCGATCGAATGAACGCTGGTTAAAGGAAGAAAAACATGTATAATAACGATCCAGGCATTGAATTCAATCGACTATGCACATATTTTGGGTGTCAAACAGTCACAAATACTTGAATAGGATTTGCTGGGCAAGCAATCGCCACAAATCATACTTGAGTATAAATTCCGATAAAGGAGAGAATTACATATGCCCAAAAAGAAGAAAACTTTACCCAAAAACTTTGAGGAGCTTATTGAAGCTGGCGATCTATCGGCTTTGAAAGAGGTATTTACCTTATGTGAACTGGATGCCCGAGGCGGTTACAGCAAATCAACAGCGCTGAGCTTCTACAATGTGCCGGCCGATTTGGTTCGCTGGCTGGTAGAACAAGGTGCCGATATTAATGCGGTAGATAGTTACAAAAAAACTCCTTTGCACAGTCATGCGATGAGTTGGTGTGGGCATACCGAGCTTATGCTGGAACTGGGTGCAGATCTGGAAGCATTGGATTACCGCGGCGAGACGCCATTGTTTGCTGCGGTATCCTCTTACAAACCTGAGGCGGTTCGTGTGCTGATCAATCATGGAGCAAATGTGAATGCCAAAAATGGCATGGGGCAGACTCCACTTGAAAAAGGATTAGCATACTGCAGAAATAACAATATTTCCGATATGGCAGAAATAGCGGATCTTCTGCTTGCTGCGGGAGTAGCCGTCACCCCAACAATGAAAGATTCTGTTCAAAATATCGGTAAAGAATTCGAATTCCATCGGGAAGGATTTAACAAAGATTCTCTGGAGCAAACCGATAAGGCACTGCAGCATCTGTATGAGCTGTTCGATGTTGCACCGATTGGGAAGCGGAAAATGCATGATGGTGTCTCCCCAATCACCGTCTCTGCACAGACTTGGCGGGAGCAGCATGATGAGCTGTGGAAATGGCTGATTCCATCCAAGGGACATGCGCACACGGTTCAAGGTGAAGTGATACGGATTACCGGCAAAGTCCTTTATGAAATTAGAGATAACGGAGGCGGTAACTGGGATAATCAATTTCGCAAAATGCTTAGCAGCTTGATTCGTTACTTTAATTGGGGGAAGCCATTGGACGCTACTGTCATCCAGGAAGCAGAAGAGTTAGTTCAACATCTGCATAACGGAGACAACGATATTGAAGCTGAAATATTGTGTGAGCTAGCTGTACAATGGGTGCTCCGTAATCCCAATCCAATACCGATGGAAGAGCCTGATTACAAGCGATAATAGAAGATTGCCTTATTCATATGATTGCTTTATTCCTATAAAAGATATTGATTGCGTTATATCCCTTTTTCGAAGCCTATTCAGCCCAGAGAAAGGGATATTTTTTAACAGAGAACATATACTTGTACTACATATGACTAACTATTTGCTACATGTCATCGTTTTGTTCGATAACGGATAGAAGGAGGAGCATTTATGAAGGTGCGTCTTACGGAATACGATACTCGCTGGGTGAAGATGTATGAGGATGAGACCCGACTATTGAAAGCCATATTGGGTGAAGAAATCATTTGCTTTGAGCATTTTGATAGTACAGCGGTGCCGGGAATGAAAGCAAAACCGGTTATTGATATGATGCTTATGGTTCGGGACATTGAGACGATCGATAGGTTCAGTACCCGAATGGTATCACTCGGATACGATGCAGCAGGAGAATGGGGAATACCTGGAAGACGTCTGTTTCGCAAAGGTGGAGAGCAGCGGACGCATCATATTCATATATACCAGTGGAATAACCCGCATATATCCAGACATCTGATTGTACGAGATTATCTTCGGATGCATCCCGAAGAAGTAAAACGTTATAACGCAATGAAAGAAGAGCTGGCACAGCTTTATGAGGATACGAGCGGCTACAGCCAAGCCAAAAAGCCTTTTGTACAGGACATGGAGACGCGGGCACTGAAGTGGTATGCTACCCGAAATCGATCATAATTCAAAAAAAAATTTGGAAATTTGCGGTAAATAGTATGTATAATTGGACCAAGCGGGATATATCCTATTTTGGAGGAGTGGATGAAATGAGCCTGGCATTTCTGATTGTTGATATGCAAAAGATTCATTTGCATAACCAAGTGGAGCAACGGATGGTAGATCATGCTTGTGAATATATCAATTATGTTGCAGATCTGCTTCGTTCCCATAACCATCTTGTCGTACATATCCAGGACATAGAAGGGCGTGAGGAATCCAATCAGCAAGAATATGAATTTATTCCGGATATTCGCATGGAGGAGAGCGATCTGACCGTAACCAAAGAGTATTCTAATGCTTTTTGGCAAACCGATCTGGAACAGATTCTGTTGGATCATCATGTTGAATTGATTATTATTGCAGGCCTTGCAGCGGAGCACTGCGTATTGTTCACGTATAATGGAGCGACAGAAAGAGGATTTCGACCGGTGTTGCTGCAAAATGGAATTCTGAGTACGCATAGTGATATTATCACTTCCACGTACAGAGACCGAAACCTGATTTCCTATCCGGTCATCAAGTATATGGTAGATCAATAAAAGACAGGAAACTTCCGGATGTAACGGTCGTGTCTGAGCGAATTTTAATGCATTTCTATATTGGTGGTTATTGGGCAAATAATGAAGATGCACCCAACGCAGAAAGGACAATAAATGAACACCAAATTGATTATGGTCGAAGGACTGCCTGGCTCGGGAAAATCCACTATTTCACAGCTTATAGCAGACATGCTCAGGGAACAGGGAATGAACGTTCAACTATTCCAGGAGGGCCACCTGGAGCATCCTGCGGATTATGAGAGTGTTGCTTGTTATACAGAGAAGGAACTAGATCAGCTGTTATCTACATATGAGGAATACGCGGAATTATTGAAAAGTAGAGTGATTCAGAATGGCAATGACTTCTTGGTTCCTTACCAAAAAATAAAAAATGAATTGGGATTGGATGAGCTACATCAGCTGTGGAATGAAGTATCCCAAAAAGATATTTACGAGCTGCCTTTTGAGCAGAATAGGAGAATTATTACAGATAAATGGGATCGCTTTCAACGAGAAGCATTAATTAGTGACTCTATATTTGTCTTCGAATGCTGCTTTATGCAGAACCCGCTTACCATAGGTACAGTGAAATACAATGTGCAGAAGCAGGAAGTTATTGATTATGTGATGCAATTGGGAGAGCTTATGAAGCCACTACATCCGTTGTTTATCTATATTGATCAACCGGATATTCGATCTGTGTTTGAAAAAGCAGTACGGGAAAGACCGAAAACATGGTCCGATGGGTTTATTGATTATTATACCCGTCAGGGATTAGGCAAGGCGAAGGGGTATCATGGTTTGGATGGAACGATCCAGGTTCTCGAAGAACGAAAGAATATCGAACTAGAGATTTTTGATTTGTTGGATATGAACAAGTGGAAAATAGATAACGCCGAGTACAATATGGATCAGTGTCAAAAGAAAATAAGAGCCATTCTTGAAAGTATTGTATAGAGTACCTAATCCAATAAATAAAAAATGTAATAATGATTGAAATTCTTGAAATGGGAGAGCAGACAGTGAGAAAATATGCTTTTATAACGGATCAAAGCAAGATACAGAAAGTTATGATCTATGAGAACGATCAAGACGTCTATCTGTTCACTTACGATACGAAGGAAGATCTTCCCTGTATACACGACTATTGGTTCGATAATCTGGAAGAGGCAGAAGAATATTGTAGCGTATTATTCGGAGACGGCGTATTGGAGTGGATAGATGTTGAAGATCCAGGTCAGGAAGAAGCACATGATTTAATCATTTCCAGAAAGCGATAGAAGGGATATGAAATAGGACTTGAAGATACTTTTTATATGCAGCCGTAATAAATGGCGCAGTTTAACAGCAGAGAAAGTTTTTGATGGATATAACGGCTATGAAGTAAGATCTGCAGGAACCGAAGATAGTGCAAGAATCAAAGTGACCGAAGGACATATTGGCTGGTCAGATTTGATTTTTGTGATGGAGAAGAAACACTCAAGAAGATTAAAGATGAAATTTTCGGATAGGTTGGCTGATAAAACATTAGTCTGTCTGGATATACCGGATGATTATGGTTTTATGGATGAAGAATTGATTGAAATACTGAAAGCCAGAGTGAGTGAATATATCGAAGTACCTGAATAGACAAAGTATCATATGTAGTTAGCAAGAGAAGGGAGCGTTTATGAATCGCAAAGGTATACAAAGAACAATAGTACTATTAGTTCTTATATTTATAATCGTTTATGCGTTTAAGAATTCTGGTTACTCTCTGGTGGAACAGGCAGCGATCAGGAATTCCTTTCCATTTCAGGATGGCACAAAGGTCTATGAGAACGAAGATACAGACAATCAAACGGTTATATGGAAAACGGATAACGGATACTATGCAAAGTTGGTGGAATCGAAATGGGGATTTCTCTACCATGTATCGAATGTATCCATGTTACAAGTCTTATCACCTCTAAATGGGAAAGAGGGAGATATCGAGCGAACATGGTCGGCCAATTTAAATGCAGATAATAAATATGATACTATATTTGCCGTCAAATCAAATAATCCTGAAATTAAAAAAGTGATTATAAGCAACGATAATATTGATGATAACATTTCAACAGATATTCATGAAATAAAGAAAGAATCTACTTTATTTATGGAATTGAATCTGGAAAATGGTTTTGCAGCAACGTATAAAGAGCTAAATGTAAACGATGCAGGCGGGTTTGTATTTAGAGGAGTAAACGAGAAAGGTAAAGTGATAGTATTAGGAGTCTAAAAAATATTTTTTGAATACTACTTGGACGAAAATAAAGAAGATTAGAACCTATTACTATTAAAGCATGGATGATGACAAAGCCGTATAATATTACACAGGAAAGGAGGAGCAGGAAGTGACTATTATCAGTATAGAAGGAGCAAGTGCAGCAGGAAAAACAACCACTTCAGCTACGCTTGCGATTCGCAACAACGCTCTTCATATTCCCGAAGTCGCTGCTTGTTGGGAAAAGCCGGAGCCCATCTATCCCGAATGGTTTTTTGAACGACAGGTGGATCGGTGGAATATGGCCACCAGGCAAGAACCGACTACACAGGTGATTATCGATATCGATTTGTTTCAGCCCTTTTGGTATAACTGGTCATTTGATTTTACGTTGTTCGATGGACAGAGTCTCGAATTTGTGGAGCGATTTTATAGACCGTTTATAAGCCGGCAGAAAATTGGGTTTCCTGACAAGTATTTTATTCTCCATACCGAAAAGCAGAATCTTCGGGAAAGAAAGGCTAATGATGCTACACGGTTAAGAAGAGGCTTTGAATTAAACCTGAAATTTATCGAACCACAAAAACGATATTTTCAGGCTTTGAATACGTTTTGTCCAGGGCTGGTATGTTTTGTGAATTCGGTAGATATTGAGAGTAATATAGAGAAGATTCAGCAGGAACTGCCTGGTTGTACCAATGATCATCGGTATTCGATGGAATTGTTTGACTTTATGGTGGATTGGCTTCGAACTAATCAGGCGCATAGTCATAATAAAGACGAATAACAAGCGAATGTTATATCCGGAGAAGGGGAATATGATGAGCAGAAGAGAGACTTTGGCTGCCGTTGCTGAACAATTAGCTTCAAAGCCTTTAATAGGAAACGAACATAAATATGGGCCGGATCTAGAGCCGATTCTTAGGTACTTTCCCAGAGAAGATCCCCATATAGGTTTTGATTGGTGTGCTGCGTTTGTCTATCACTGCTGTATAGAAGCTGGTATTAAGCTGCCTGTCCGGTATGCAACCCCTGTTACGCGCAACTTTGCCTGGGTAGAAGCATGGATGGAATGGGGACAGCTATATGGATTCTATCATCCGATCAGCGAAAGGTCTTTTGTACCGGCACGAGGAGATCTTATTGTATTTGATAATGTTGTAGAGAATGGACCGAATGATCATATTGGAATTGTAGTGAGAAGCGAAGGAGAATATATTATTACGGCGGAAGGCAATTATTATAACAGATCCGGTATATTTCAAAGAAGACTGGAACAAATAAATGGATATATCCGAATCGACGATACATATAAGTACGCTTCAGAGTGACATTTGGAAGGGATCGGGAGGGAAAATGAATACAAAAGCCATATACCAACTACTTTGGGATCATCAAATCACTCTGGCACCCGGCCTGTCTGATAAAGAAGTTAGTCAGATAGAAAGTATCTATAATATTCAATTCCCGCCAGATTTACAGGAATTGTTGCAATATATGCTACCTATAGGCCGCTCGTTTCCTATTTGGCGGGATTTCTCTAAATCTACGATAGCTGATATTCGCAGACAACTGGATGCACCCTTGGAAGGAATATTATTTGATATTGAGCATAACCAGTTTTGGCATCATTCTTGGGGAACAAGACCGAATAATCTGAAGGAAGCCCAAAAAATAGCCTGCCAAGAGTATTTAAAAGTTCCTCCATTGATCCCTGTTTATGGACATCGGTATATTCCGTCGACTCCGGCAGAAGTGGGGAATCCGGTATTATCTGTGCATCAGACGGATATTATCTACTACGGAAGTAATTTGGAAGAGTATTTTAAAATCGAGTATAGACTTAAAGCGCAGAGCGAATTGGATGACGCCAAAATAAAATACATAACATTCTGGAGTCAACTGATAGAAGGATAGAGAAACGCATTATTCGGTTTATATCCATTACTCAATTACAGGGGGGAATACATATGCCATGGCCCATGGTTCATTTTGCCGTATCCTATCAGTTATATTCCGGTAATCCTACACCTCATCTACTGCTTGGCAGCATTGCGCCGGATTCACTGCATGCAAGAGGACAGACCACTCGAGAAGAGAAAGGTCGAACACATCTCGTACAGAATGATCAGCTTGCCAGTCCCGCATTGATTATGCAGACGCTGCAGTCCTATCTTGATGAGCGCCCTCAGGTAGAATGGAAAGACTATATTGTAGGTTACTTTACGCATATCTATACCGATATGAAATGGACGCACAATCTGTATGCAGAGTACAAAGAACAGTATCGCGGTGAGGATATACGGCACTCCTATCATCAGGAGGCGGCACAGCTTGAATTTGAACTGCAGCGGATAGTGCAGGAGCAAGGGGATGACCCAGTGTCTATGCTTTTGCAAGCAGAGGGTTATGCGGTAGAGCCTCTGGTAACAGCCTCCGAAGTAACCAAGTATCGTGATATGAAGATCGAGTGGTTGAATGATGCTGCGAATGAGCCACATATTGTTCCGACTTATTTTTCGTTGGAAAGAGTAGAAGAGTTTGTGAGAGTAACAAGCGAAGAGTTGCAGAAGTTATTCAAACAGCATGATATAGAGCGTCTGCTACAGCCCATAAAGATCGATTAATCGGCAATTGGGAGTTATTCCATAGAAAAACGTATTAGTTTACAGCTTGGGATGGAGCGAGTGTAGATGAACCCATTATTGGAATTTAAAATTATCTCCAAGCACCGGATGGTCAATCACTATTACCCAAAGCTATGTACTGCTCTCAATTATCTGGAAGAAGACCAGCTATGGAGCCGAGAAGCCGGAGAAGCTAATAGTATAGGTGGAATTGTGATACATATCGTAGAGCATATCAGGCGTAATACTCAGAGAATGTTGACCCCAGAGATTCGATATGAGACTGGTATCGAGTCGACGTTTACCGATCTGGATATCAGTAGAAATGAGCTGCTGGCACTACTGGAGAGTACATTCAGAGAGTTCGAACAAGTCATTCATCAGACGGCAGCTGTGAATATGTATGATATCTATCATCTGGTAGAGCATACAGGCTACCATCTGGGACAGATCATAGATCGTACACAGCGAATGACAGGTAGAAGCTTCCAATTCGTTCAGCAAGGAATCAATGAAAAAGCATTACAACAGTTGATAAAGCAAGATACTTATGATGAGGATCGCTAATAGGACATTCATCATAAACAGAGTAAAGTATAAAGCTATTTCAAAAATAAAAACATAAAAAAACAGCCGGAATGCGAATACATTCGGCTGCCTTTTCCAACTAGTGCATCATAACCATCCATATTTGCAAAGTCTATTTACAGTTACAAAGATCTAAGCTTTATTTCAGAGAGAGCTGTTTGGACAGCTGCTCAAACTTTTGCAAATGCGGCGTCACCTGTGTAGTGATACTTTTCAGGTATTTGATCGATGCCTGACGTTCACGTTCTTTTTTGGCGGATTCTTCAGGGAATAGGGAATAGCTGTGTGACGTAGTCCCCTTTTTGTACGTTACACTGAACAGGCTGCCTTTTTTCCAGAGTGGGAGCAGATTCCCCTGATTCTCCAATACATTCAGCGTCATGTTATTAGTCTGATAAGTGAAGCTGTATTCCGGATCGGCTTCGGCACGTGTAACACTGTAGCCGGACAGCAGCGCATTGTTCTTAAATGTGCCAGTCTGGATTTGGTTCGAGACCATATGATCTTTTTCCAGAAAACGTTGTTCCGTTAAAGTACCATCACCATTCATCCGATCATTGTTCCAGGAACCGTTATATACGACTTTATAGCGGTAATCAGAATCGCTGTACTCGTTTATGTATTTCCCTGTTCCCGAGCGCAAGCCATTTACAAAGCTGCCGGAATAGGTTTTGCCATTAGGCCATTTGACTGTGCCCTTGCCATGGGCTTTTCCATTTTCGACCTGTCCGTAATAGGAGCCACCACTTACAAAAGTCAGAGATTGTTTGGCTGCAGCCGCATTTGTTGTGGAAGCAATAGGGGAAGCTATTGTTCCACCGAGAGCTAGCGCGATGGTTAAAGTGCAAAGAAGGGCAGAACGTTTTTTCATAAGTAGAGTCTCCTTTATCGTTTGAAAATTGGGCCGCCTTTGATCGGCACAATGGATAGACGAATAATATTCTGAAAATGTTACGTATTCGTGCAATTTTAAAATGGAAGGAAGAATAGTAATATTTACAAATTGTCTTCAAATGTTCCCAAGTCCAGCTATGGAAAAAACAGCAGCATTTTATCAATCGATTGGCTTTATAGCAGTTCCTTACCTGGAAGCGAAAGAGCCACATATTTGCCTGTACAAAGATCGTATCGAGATTGTGCTGACTCAATCCAATCAGGAGTTTGTGTTTGAGGATATTGACAGAAGATGGATAGCAGTCGGCAAAAGCAGCAAAACATACTAGAACCACACTATACACGGAAAATGTCTAAAATGCCTAAGCGATAGATATAGGATTAGGAAGACCCACAGAAAGCGAAGGGTACATTAAACAATCCGTAAACAAATAAAACTCGCCCGAATACAGGCGAGTTTTATTTCATATCCTACGCTTCTTGCTATTCAATCATATTCTTGCTGGCCTGGTACATCTTTTCGGTATAGATATCAATATCCTCCCTCGACATGCGCAAACGCTCTGCAGAACTACCATATCCAATTTCAGCCAGTCCTTCTTTGAGTCCTGCAAAAATTCCATCTGCAAAATCATCCAGTGGTTCACCATGCGTATGCAGTCCCGCGCCGCCCAGGTCGGTATTCACTGCCGGTGGTGCGATCTCGATCACTTCCACAGCTGTGTCTCCCAGCTGATGTCTCAGACTCATAGTAAACGAATGCAGTGCTGCTTTGGTAGCGGAATAGATCGGAGCAATTGCAAAAGGTGTAAATGCCAACCCGGAAGTAACATTGAGAATCGAAGCCTTGTCCTGTGCTGCCAAAAATGGTGCAAACAGCATCGCTAGATGGATCGGAGCTTCCATATTGGTCGTGATCTCTCTGTTAAAGTCACTCCAATGGTTCCGGGCATCTGCAGTCAGTACATTAAAACGCTGCTGAATCCCGGCATTGTTAACCAGTACATTGACATCCGAATACTGGGTTGTGACCCAGTCAAATAAAGCAATACGTTCGGATTCATTATCCAGATTGCTCACCCGGGTAATCAGATTCGGATATTTAGTCTGAGCATTACGAAGCGCTTCTTCACGTCTTCCACAGATAATTACAGTATTACCGAGTTGCAAAAAGCGTTCAGCAAAAGCGAGTCCAATACCGGCACTACCGCCGGTGATCAGTATGGTATTCCCAGTAAGCTGCATATAGCTTCCTCTTTTCTAGTTGTTTTGATGTTCTATACGATTCAGATAGCGGGCGATTTTGGAGTCGATGCCATCGAGAGCAGTATGCATCACAGAGATTTCATCCAGTACTGCCTGTTTGTGCTTTTGCATCATCTCCAGCCGTAATCCGGTGGTATGGTCTCCTTCAATAACCCAATCTACATACTGTCTAATCGTACGGATAGGCATATGGGTGTGTTTGAGATGGATAACGATTTTGAGCAGCGTCATCTGTTCCTCCGAGAACAATCGTCTTCCGGCAGCATCTCGTTCCATGAGCGGAAGTAATCCTTGTTTCTCGTAATATCGAAGTGTGGATTCTGGTATGTCAAAATAAGCAGCTGCTTCGCCAATAGAACAATATTTCATATGAAGGCCTCCAAGGGTGAATATAGAACGTCGACAAGTTCATGATAGAACTTAAACCATGGTTTATGTCAATATTAATTCGTAGAGAAACGGGAATATATGGAATTCGCATTGATTCGGTGTATTCGATACTGCTATACTTTTCGTATACTACTGAATTGGGGGTCATACCGTTGGCAATGTTGGCAGTAGTGCTGTGTTGCTCGTTCACTAGAGAAGCCTTGCGCAGAGCCTGAGTAGGGGCGAGTCTTTGTGCAGGGCGCGATTTCGATAGAGGATTTCGCCCAGTTTATTTTATTCGTTACCATGTGCAGGCTTTGCACCTTATGGATTGTCCAATACAAATAAGGGGCGGTTAGCTATGCAAACACCATTTATTCAAAATCACCAATTAAATGTGATTCACAAACAAGCGGATTTTCTGCTAAAAACGATGCGGACTGTAGCTGATCGTAAAGTGCTGGAGACCGTCAAAGGTACAGCTGTTATAAATGCTATTGATGCATTTGATCAATTGACGATGGAACAGAAAAACCTGTTGGAGCAGATGTCCAAGCATGAAGCAGCCTACGAGCTGCAGAGCTATCTGGATGAGCTCGAGGCGCATGTAATTCCTTTTCCGGAAGTCACAGTCAAACAGATTCAAAAATTATTTCCTAAATCCAAAAAGCTGAAAACGCCGGATCTGGCATCTGTCGATTACAAACGTACAACGTATCTGAGATGGATGGATGTGGCTACGAATCGGCTGTATATTGTATACCCATATGGAGAGCAGTTGCTCGGTATAGAGGGACAGATGACCTCCACCAACAAAAACGGATTCTGTATGTTCTGCAATCGGCATAGAGAACTGGGATTCTTCAATGTGAAGACCCGAGGCAGCGGACCGGATCAGTTTGCTTCGGCAGGTCAGTATATTTGTATCGATGATGAAGCTTGTAACCATAGTATTACCAATACCGCTCCGCTGGAGAAATTTCTTCTGGCAGCAGGCAAGTAAGCGTGATATGAAATGAAAAAAGGCCACTTTGCGGTGGCCGCATGAATAGATAGTTGGAAAAGAGCTGACTGCAAAGCAGCTCTTTTTCGTTGGCGCTACTAATAAATCACAAAAAGAATGGAGGATTTCCTATGCAAAAAATCGCGATTATCGGCTCGGGTGGCTCTGGCAAATCTACTCTATCCAAGAAGTTGGCAAATAAGCTGAATCTGCCAGTGTATCATTTGGACGCACTGCACTGGAGACCAGGCTGGGTACCTACACCAGTAGCCGAATGGGATCAGCTGCAATTAGAACTAACCGCACAGAACGAATGGATTATTGATGGAAATTACGGTAGAACGATGGATATCCGCCTGCGAGAAGCAGACACAATCATTTATCTGGATTATCCAACCTATATCAGTCTGTTCCGGGCAGTGAAGCGAAGATTTCAGTATAAAGGTAAAACGCGCCCTGATATGGCGGCTGGCTGCGAGGAGAAGATAGACCTGAAGTTTGTCAAATGGATTTGGCGATATCGCCGGGATCAGCGGCCCAAAGTACTGAGTAAGCTGAATGAATTAAAAAGCAGCAAGCAAATTTACATATTTACGTCGCCCAGACAACTGGAACAGTTTTTGCAACAAGATCTAAGTGAACATTAATGTACATCCATACATTATTAAAGGTCAAAATAAAGAAGGTATAGTATTCAGTCTGGAAGCTGAAATGAACAGGGATGGGGACTGGATCCTGAATCAAAGATGGTCTTCATAATCGGACTTATCTGTAGCAAGTTTCTCTTCTTTAAGCATATATTCCAGTTTGAAATTCAATCGTTCTTGCAAACGCTGCACCATCTTGCCGTATACAGATAACAGCAGGTCGGTCTCCTGCTCGGATAAATCGTCCCATAATCCCTGGGTCAACTGCTTGTAGCGTACACGTAATTTATTTTCGGCCTCATGACCCTGTCTGGTTGCCTGCAGATAGGTCTGGCGTCGATCCAGGGTAGAAGGCAATCGCTCAATATAACCTTTTTGAACCAATTTGTTCGTCAGATTGGTAATTGCGGCTGGTGTGACATCCAGGATGGATACAAAATTGGTGCTGATCATCGGTCCCTGCCGAACCAGCATTTGTAGAATCAGATATTGTGGAGCGGAGAGACTGTCATCGACTAGCTTGGCATGTCCGGCTACAATCATCTGCATTTGACAGCTGACCAGCGCGGATAATCGTTCTTGTTTATTCAGCTTGTTCGCCTCCAGCTCTATGTCATGTATAACCAGATTGGAATTCTAAGCCGGTTAAATATTTTAATTGTATGATGTGCTTTTTGGCACGTCAAGTAATGATGGGAATGGAAAAGTAGCTGATTCTTACATATCCATTTATTTCTAAAGATGATATATTATTGGTGTTATTTAGAAAGGGAGTAAGTAATAGGGTGGAAAAAATGGCAGAAAAGAGGTGCAAATATTCAGTAAGTCGCTGGATTCAAGATGGATACTATTAATCAGAATGAGGGGTATTAATAATGGAAAATGCTAAACGGTGGATTCGTAATCTGTCTGTGGCTGCTTTTGGGCTAAGTCTGGTATCTACGTGTTCTGTTCCTGGTCTGTACTCTACCGCGTTTGCAGAAACTACTCCGGTAGAGTACTCTTCTAGCAGTGTACAAATGGAAGCAGCAGGAATTCCTGATCCACCGCAATTCGATGATCCTATGCCGGATCTGGGTTATTATGTGTATTATACGTTTACGAATGAGACTACACCGCATACTATTAATAATCTAAAAGCGGAAGGTATCACTGATGTTCAATTTACGGTGTTTCCTTTTACCGGTCAGAACGAAGAAGGTGTTGTGTTCAGTCTGGAGACCGAGACAGACAAAGGATGGCAGCCGGTATTGGTAAGCACGTTCCAGCCAAGATCCAAAGCGCAGCACCAACATATGAAATTGCCGAGAAATGATTATAAGAATTTTAGAATCGTCGTTACGAGCACCAATAAAAACTTCACTGTAATGGGATATAAGCAGTGGACTAGTTAAGACGCAAAACCTATTGCTTCCGATTGCTATTGACGAAGCAGGGCTTGAATGGTTAAGTTGGCATCAAACAGATAATTAGAAGTTTGGCAAAAGGAGCTGTTTAATAAGACGGCTTCTTTTGTTTTATTAGAGAACAGTAGGGATATGAATGGATATATTCACAATCAGATCTTATATGTATGGGGGAACGGCATGTATACACATAATTGTTTTTGGTTTTATGTTGAAAAGGAACTATCCGATGTAATTGAAGATATTAAGGAAGTACTCCGCTTGCCAGAATGTCATAGAGATTATGAAGATAGATGGGAATGGTATGAACTAGAAGACACCGTAGACTCTGAACAAATGATTTCTTTTAACATGTCCAGAGAGCATGATTGGACACAGGGATTGTACGAGTGTCCAGTTATATTGAGAATCGAATATCCTGGGTATGATATTGATGAAATTGGGAGGAGGCTGTTAGAAGTATTTCAGGTGAGTATTCAATTTGGCAAGCTTGAATTTAGTGATTATAGCCCCGATTATACATACGATATTGTACACAAATGGTATGTATGATTCAGTAGTACATATGTGTACATAACGGTGGTTATAAAAGTAGATATTATTTACAAGTTGGATACAATTCGGTTCCAGGATCGATACATTCGGTGGGTAAGATAAGCACATACCAAGAAAACACATATACGAAGGAGATGGATGAATTATGCGTTACCCACAATGGATAGCAGCTTCTCTCGCCGCAGGCGTACTTTTGACAGGAACCGTATCTACTCCGACCGTCTCGGCGGCCAGCACGACCAGCAAATCAACATCAGCAGTCGCTACAAGCTCTGCTTCATCTTCGCAGAAAATGAATTTCTCCCTGAGCGACGTTCCCTATACCGCTGCTCAGTACAAACAAATTGTCAAAGCTTTTGCTGCCTTTGACGGATTCGAGACACCATATGTACCTTCACGAATGATCACCGGTGATGCTTTCAAAAAAGTAGGCGTTGGTGGCGATAGTGTGACCTTTATTTTCAAATATATGAGAGTGTCCGTATCTCCGCGTGATGATTCCTACAGCTACAAAGGCACGGTAGTTACACTTCCAGATTCCAATAATGTAAAAGGCAAATGGTATAAAGTAAACGGTACCGATATGCTGACTTTCCCTTTAAAAGACCGCTTCGTTACCATCTATGCACCTGCTCATTCATTAAGCAAAACGAAGCTTGAGCATGTAGCGGTAGACGTTACCCGCTATGCTCCGCAAGCCAAGTGAGTATCTAGAGGCGAGAACTTTGGAACATCGTGTGGTATCTGCAAATAGAATTGCATTTCCAGAATCGACAGTGTTCAATCCAAAAGAAGAAACCTGTGCTTACAGCAGGTTTCTTCTTTTTTATGTTTTCTAGTGCTGTGCACCTTCTTTGTTCTCTTGGTGCTTGTATTAGCATGCGGCATCCATATAATGGTATATTGTTAAAGTGTCAAAAACAGAGAAGAAGAAAGGTGGATGAAATGATCAATCCATTCTTAAAAACAGCAGGTATTACTACTTTATCAATTATGCTTCTTGCTGGATGCTCCAGGCACAACTGAAGTCTTTGTAAATAATGATAACGGCCCGAAAGTTCCATCTGGAGACTGTATTATAACGATTTACGGTGGAAAGAATATGCCAAAAGGGACTATAGTACTGGAAAATAGTGAGCATCGCTTATAGAACTTGGCTGGAGAAGCTGTATAAACATGCGCAAAGCAGTAAATGATGCGTGGGCTACATAACTAGGAGAGCAAGCGATGTGATTTCTTACTGGAAAGGAGATTGAAAATAATGAGAAGAGTCAACGTAGCCTATTGCCTGATTACCGATCCTGCCCATTCCAAAGTACTGATAGTGAAAAATATCGATGAAGCAGGTGATCGGTGGTCTCTTCCAGGTGGAGCTGTAGAAGAGGGAGAATCCCTGGAGCAGGCAGCGATTAGAGAAGCCAAGGAAGAAACCGGGCTGGATGTTACTATTCATGGCATAGTAGCTATAAATGAATGTGTATTTTCCGCCAAGCAGGAGCATGTGTTATTTATTACGTTTAAAGCTGAAACATGCGGTGGTGACGAACAGATCGTCAGACCGGATGAGATCGCCGAGTTAGCCTGGGTCGATCTGGAGGAAGCGGAGCAATTAATGCCTTATTATCAAGGTGGATTGCGAAAGATGATAGGCAGTCAAAGCGCCATCTATTTCAATGAAGGCGAGAAGTAGATGGTAGATAGTAGATAGTAGATGAGTAGGGTAGTGCATTTGAAAAAGCTTTTGGTTAAACAGCTGCACGGCCAGATCATGATTCTCTGGCCATGCAGCTGTTTTTTGAATAAATCAACATTCGTATTATAAAAATTAATCTGCTCACATAGATAGTCGCTTAAGATGTAGTCTGAGTCACTCGAATATCAGGTAGCTGCTGCTTACTGTCGGCGACATGACCAATATGAGCAAACAATTTGCGTAAAGGACCAAAACTGGCAATCCGCAAAATGGTCTGTATGGTGCCTACGCCGGCTTTGCTTTGGGGGAAAAATAGATCTGGAGCTCCTGGAGGCAGTTTCTGGGCTTTCTCCACCATGGGACGCATCCACTGCTTATACTTGCTTAGACAACTGTTTAGGCTTTCTGGTTGGCTGGACTCGCACTGAGACAGAAAGGCTGCAAGAACATATCCGCCAATCAATGCCAGCGATGAACCTCCTCCGCCTATAGGGGTGACACACCATGCTGCATCGCCAGTGACACACACTCTGCCTTCCGACCAGGTCGGCATCATAATCTGTGTAAGATAATCAAAGTAAACATCCTTCGAGGTAGCAAATCCGCTAACTACGCGTTCGTCCTGCCAGCCGGCTCCGATGAAAATATCTGGCAGTTCAGCACGAGCCTGATCGGAAGGAAGGTCTGCCAGATTGCGCTCTCGATCTTTGAAGGCCAGCGTTGCCCGCATCGTTCCCTTATTATCCGGACGAATCGAGATTTGGCGCCTACCTGCAGCATTATACCAGCGCCACCAGCGGTCATCTCCATCTTGCTTTTCAATCGTTCCATAGATCATATTCAATCCCAGTTCATTGCGGGAGACACGATCTCCGAATACCTTATCCCTTGTTCTCGAGCGGACGCCTTCTGCAATAATGAGCAGGTCGTATCTTTCTTTTTGCCCGGAATGCAGTTCGATCTCGACATATTCATGCTGATCGTTCACTTGTTCAATCCATTCTCCATAACGAACCGAAATACCTGGCGGCAATGCATCCAGAATAATACGCGCCAGATCGCCTCGCAGAATCTCGATTTCAGCGGTGAGCCCATCTGAATCCTCTACAGGGAAAGCGCCTATCACCTGTCCTTTGTCGTTGACAAATGCAGTCCCTTCTTCGGTGGTAGTCTGCTTGCGGACCTGTTCTTCGATGCCCATTTTTTGAAGAAGCTCACGCGCCACTCCGCGTACATCAACATTCTGTCCACCCTCACGGAAGACGCTTGCACGTTCAATAATTGTAACTTCCCAGCCTACCTTGCCCAGCCAGAAAGCAGTGCTGAGACCGGCAATACTCGCACCTGAAATAAGTGCCTTTTGAACTGTCATTATGTTGCTCCTCTCGGCATTTGCGTATGTGTTTATAAATAAAAATAGAGCAGGAAAGCGGGAAGAAAGAGCATTAAAAAAACCACATCTAACACTTGGCAAACAGTGAAAAGATGTAATTAGATGTTCCTTACCCTGTAAATAGAGGTTGAAACGAGCAGGATGAATCGGCGAGAAGAGAGAGGTAGTTTGGCGTTTGTGTATACTTATACATCAACAACACATTTGTTCAGACCATAATGATTTGTATGGGCATACTGTTTCTTCATTATTATAGTCTATTTCTTTTCGATAGAAGTTATAAAGTACGTATTATGACTTATACAGTTTGGTCAGTTTTTCAGTGTCTAATTTCGCAAAATAGGGCAATTGCCATTTCTGTGTGGCAATCGCTTGTTTACTGGTTACTTCATCCCAACTTGGATATACGCGCATAGCCATCTTCCCTTTATTGTCATCGGTGGATAAAATGCCATGTTTTTTGAGTACATCTTTGGGGAAAACGAACTGACCATTTTCACTCGTTGCAGGATGGATCACATGAATAACCAGCAGGTCGGCTGATTCTTCATAAGTAAAAGGCTGATTTTGTTTCTCGGCATTTTTTTGCCAAAATACAACGAATTGTCCTGCTTTGGTAGGTGTGGTTTTTGCGACTCTGAATCGCACTGACAGAGATGTATCTGATCGTTGGTGAAGCTGAAATATGCCTGCTCCATATTCCGCATTCTGCTTTTCTTCATGCAAGTGATCGATATGCCAGCCTGCTGGTATGTATACCACTTCTTGTATGTGAGTCAGCGTCTGTTGGAAAATACTCATAATAGGTTTAGTCTCCCGGCTATAGTTACTAATTTTGTAGGTATTCTATTTTAATGCAGTGCGAACCAAGTCTATTTTAGCACATCAATGAAAGGGCCATGGTTTTTCATCACTTATAGAAAAACTATATTTTCACAAGCTTTACTGCTTTAAATTATTTTATACATCTTTACCAGTCGCAATCGGGTTCTCCTCATAACTAATCCACTTCACTCCAGTTGTCGCTATTCGCTGAAAGCATATCTCTGCAGGTACAGTGAAGTTGGAGTTTCCGAGGTGTATGATGGAGAGAGAGTGCGGCTTTAGCGTTTGACTTTTTAAATATTAGAAGATATTATAGATACGTTAAGTCTTTAATAGAAGCGAGATTTATGTATTTCTTGGCTTACGTGACTTATCGTATCTAGATCGAGCAGATTAATATTTTTTATTCTAATTAAGGATATAAGAGATCTTCTTTGTCTTTAATAAAAAGGGGGAAAAATTATGCATATTTTCATGACAGGAGTCACCGGATATATTGGAAGCTCTGTAGCAAAAGTATTACTGGAAGCGGGACATTCGATTTACGGCTTGACGCGGAAAGAAGAAAGCTTCAACGCGTTAAAACAATTGGGAGTGGAACCTGTATTGGGTTCGCTGGAAGACGAATCTCTTTTAATCAAATACGCTCGGATGAGCGATGCGGTCGTTCATACGGCGGATGCCGGTCACCGATCTTCGGTGGAGGCGTTCCTGCGTGCTCTGCGTGGAACGGATAAAGCGCTGATCCATACCTCCGGTTCCGGAATCGTTGGCGACGATGCGCGGGGAGAGTACGAAGCGGAGCACATCTATCAGGAAACAACGCCGCTGAACCGGGATCTGGAACATATCCGCATCAACGAACAGGTACGCAAAGCCGGTGAGGAAGAGGGCGTGCGCGGAATCGTTATTGTCCCATCCATGGTATACGGAACATCGCTTGGTCTTCCCGCCGAAAGTGTACAATTGCCTGTCATTGTTCGCAAATCAAAAGAAAACAGCACAGGTGTCTATATCGGTCAGGGACTCAACCGCTGGTCCAACGTTCATATCGACGATCTGGCCCGGCTGTATCTGCTCGCGCTTGAAAAAGCGCCGGCTGGATCTTATCTGTTTGCCGAGAACGGAGAAGAATCGTTCAAGGATCTGGCCCGTTATGTAAGCGAGGCTCTTGGTTACGAAGGCCGAACGGCTTCATGGCCGCTGGACGAAGCAGTGGCGGAATTCGGACCGATCGCGCAGTATACGCTTGCTTCCAATTCCCGGGTACGTTCGGTTGTGGCACGGGAAACTCTGGGCTGGCGGCCAGCGGGAGAATCCATTCAGTCCTGGATATCCCATATTTATCGGAGGAGCTGATCGTTATGGCCCTTATAAAATCGATTGCCCCCGCCACGTTCGCCCGGCCGGGCTGGATCGTTTCTTCTTTGATCGCCGCAAACTTCCTGGCTCAGTTGATGCAAACCATGTTGAATACGGCATTGCCTCGCATGATGAGCGATCTGGGCATTCTGGAAAACCAGGCGCAGTGGCTGGTTACCCTATATCTGCTGACCAGCGGAATCGTCGTGCCAGCCGCCGGATTTCTGCTCGGACGCTTCTCCACGCGGGCTTTATTCTTCGCTTCCGCAGGTGCTTTCCTAGCCGGACTGCTGATCGCCGCCGTTTCTTCTGGTTACTCGCTCCTGCTGATCGGACGCCTGGTGCAGGGCATCGGAGCAGGCCTGCTCATGCCGCTGTTCCAAACAACGATTCTACGCGTATTTCCCCGAGAAAAGATCGGTTCGGCGATGGGCACGGTCGGGATCGTGATGGGCCTCGCTCCCGCGCTCGGTCCCGTCTTGTCGGGAATCATAGTGGAAGATCATTCGTGGAGAATGCTGTTTTATGCGACGCTGCCCGTTGCCGTTCTTAATCTCGCGCTGTCTTTTGTCAGTTTGAAAAATGTGGGTGAACGAAGTCCGGCGAAGCTGGATCTACGTTCTCTGCTTTATTCATCGGCGGGGTTCTCCAGTGTGCTGTACGGGTTAAATTCGGTTGGACGGCAGGGAAACACGCTTACCGCCTGGGCCGTACTGCTGGCCGGAATCGTGCTAGTCGCCATATTCGTCATGCGCCAGTTGAGACTGCCCGAGCCTTTCCTGGATATGCGGCTGTTCCGGAATCGGATATTCACGCAAACGACGTTCATCAGCATCGCTTTATTTTTCGCCATGATCGGCGTCGAAATCTTTCTGCCGCTATATGCGCAGAACGTTCGCGGCATGACGCCGAGGGAATCCGGGCTGACCTTGCTCCCGGGAGCGCTGCTGATGGGCATTTCCGGCTTTGTCTCGGGGCGGCTGTACGATCGCTTTGGTGCAACCCGGCTGATCCGCTTCGCGCTGCTTAGCATGACGGCCGCTCTGCTGCTGTTCGCGCTGCTGATTGGACCCGCCACGCCGATCCTCCTGCTCGTTTTGTTATTTGCCATTTTTATGGTCAGCGTCGGTTTTATCATGTCGCCGGTTACGGCCTACGCGATGGCAACCATACCGCCCAGTCTAATCAAGCATGCTTCGCCGATGATGATTATGATCCGCGCTTTCAGCGGTGCGCTGAGCGGAGTCGTGCTGGCCGCCGTGCTCACTCCGTTCGCTGCGCACAGTTCGCTGCCTTTCCCGGCGAATACGCTACCGGGTATTCGCGCCGTATTCTGGATTCTTACGTCCGTGGCCGGAGCAGGAGCCGTTTATTCCTTCTTTATGCGCTCGTCCAGACCTCCTGTAGAAGAAACGTCCAGAGATGAGGCGCTGCTCTCCGATGGTCGAGAAGAGGGAGCCGAGCGGAAGATCGACTGAGTTTGGGATATCGAGCAGCACGTTACAAAGAAGCCCGCGTCTACCGCGGGCTTCTCTATTCTAACCAATCTTACACTTCATTCCCCGTCGCTACCGGATTATCCTCGTAACTGATCCAGTCACTCCAGCTCCCCGGATACAGTTTCACATTCTCAAATCCAATCTGTCTTAAAGCAAACACATTCGGACAAGCAGATACGCCAGAACCGCAGTACACGATAATCTCAGCTTCTTTATCCAGCCTGGCAAATTGCTCTTCCAGCTGTTCGGCAGATTTCAGGCTTCCTGCTTCGGTCAGTACATCCTGCCAGAAAAAGTTGACTGCGCCGGGAATATGACCAGCTTTTTTGTCCAAATGTTCTTCCAGTCCCAGATAGCGGTTATGGGCGCGCGAGTCGATCAGTACTGTTGGCGTGTTGAGATGTACAGTGGAGTCTGCTTCGTGACTGCTGTTGGTATGATCAGCCGCCGTATGATTAATACTATCAGCTTGCCCGGCATTGGCACGGCCCGATCCCAATAGGCGCTCTGACACCTGACGCACATAATCGACATCTACTACCATGTCTTCCTGTGGACGCGCTTCAAATGTCTTCGGCACGATTACCGGCTGCTCATCGGTCACCGGATAGCCTGCCTGCTTCCAGGCGCTGAAATCCTGCTCTAGTATGTACACCTGATTGTGTCCCAGATACGTCAGCATCCACCACAGGCGGGATGCATTCATGCCGTTATTGTCATCGTAGATTACGATTCGGTCATCCTGGCTCAGTCCAGCGCGGCCGAAGATACGGGCCATCTGTTCCGACTCCGGCAATGGATGACGGCCGCCGTGAGTGCTGACGGGGGAGGAGAGGTCTTCCTCCAGATCGAGATAGATTGCTCGCGGAATATGAGATTCGGCATATTTTTGGCGTCCAGCTAGTGGATCGTTCAGCCAGAAGCGGCAGTCGGCGATAACCAGATCCGGTTCGAACATCCGGGCGAGCAGCCATTTGATAGATACGGTATTTTGCATGTGTTGTGCTCCTTCCATGTACAGGATTAGATAGATTTCGAGTTGGATAAGCTTAGTAACCTAGAGAGAAGCAAGGAGTACTACTTCCAATCTGTCTCTATTTTACACTGTATTACTAGCTGGATAATAGAAATAATCATTTATCCTATTTGGCAAGAGCAGAAAAGAAAATGTGATAGCAGATTATTTAGAAAATAAAGATTATTAGAGAACAAAAGAGCTGCTCTGCATAAAAAGCCCACTATATAGTGGGCTTTCCTGTATGCAATCCAATACTATTTTAAAATATACTTCAAGCAGCACAGTGCTGCTATACCAACTCAAGGCTGTTATACTACCTCAATGCTGCTGCACTGTTTCAACATTTCTATGCTAGCCTTGATCTACACTTTGGATAGCATGGATTGAATCCTATTATACTTTAGACCTGTTCTTCCCACAGCTTGGCCTGATACTCCTTGACCTGCTGTTCGGAAGCTTCCGGATAGACATTGCGGAACGCATGATGCTTGGCATCGATGATCTCGACCATTTTGTCGATCATGTCCTGCGGATCGAACTGTTGGGCGAGCATCTTTTCGCCTTTCATCATGTCGGAGCGTTTGGTGAAGTTAGTTTTCTCGTCGTACCATTTTTCTTTCTCGGCGAACATCATATCGTTGAAGCCGGTTTTGAAAGGACCCGGGTTGATTGTAGCGACCTGTACACCAAATTCGGCCAGTTCATCTTTGAGCGCCTGAGCGATCGCTTCAACTGCATGCTTGGATGCGCAGTAAGGGCCGAGATATGGCGTTACGCTCAGTCCAGCGATGGAGCTGATAAAGATGATTTTACCTTTTTTCTTGGCGACAAATTGACGTGCTGCAATCTGTACCAATTCCAGAGAGTTAAATACATTGGTATCGAAAATCTGGCGCAGGTTCTCGACCGGCAGTTCAGCCAGCGGGCCGCCTTGACCAATCGCTGCATTGGCAACAAATACGTCGATATCGTATTTCTCCAGCTGTGCTCGATCCAGTGGATTGTTGACATCTAGCTTGAACACTTCAATATTCAGTCCCTGTTCTTTGGCATAGTCCTGCAGAGGGGGAACCTGAGAGATCGTTTCGACGGTAGCGATGACTTTATGTCCTTTTTGGGCGAGACCAATAGCGGCACCTTTGCCCAGTCCACTGCCTGCACCTGTAATAAAAATTGTTTTTTTGCCCAGCATATAATTGTCCTCCTTGAATTTAAAATGATTTCGTACATGTCACTAATATTGCATTTACCCGGACTCATCGGCAGTCAACCAGCGGTAAATAATGAGAAAGTGCATATAGGCAATAATCCATAACAGTTGTAAAGCCGTTCTGGAGTCGTATGATGTCATTGCCAGATGGGGTATAGCGACGGATATAAACGTAGTAATGTAGCGAGCAGGAAATCGCTCAACAGTAAGGCATCCAGAGAAATAATCAGCAAGCAGAATCAGGTGAACAACCCTGCACCCATAATCGGACAGGCTTCTGCTTCCGCATCTCAAGTCTATCTGGTATAGTTACTGCGAGATGCAAGTGATAAGGAACCAAGGAACGAGAACAAAGAGAGGACAACCAGAAGATGACAGATGATTTGTGGATAGGGCAACCGCTCTGGATGTATGGACTGACAGCAGTTGTTATTGTAGTCATACTTATACTACTAATCCGGGGACTAAAGCGGCGGAGTGCACGTATTCGGCGGGAACAACTCGATCCAAAACGGATTACCATCCAGGATATTGATCAGATGGAGGGCGCAGAGTTTGAGCGGTATCTGTACCGTCTGTTCAGCGAATTGGGTTACGAAGATACATATAAGACCAAAGACAGCAGCGATTTTGGTGCGGATCTGGTCTTCACGGATCGTCTGGGAGTACGTAACGTGCTGCAGGCCAAGCGTTATCAGGAAAGCAGTGCGATTAGTCTGGACGCGGTTCAGGAAGTGTATGGTTCCATGCGATATTACCAAGCCAAACGTTCGATTGTGCTGACCTCTGCAGCACGATTCACGGCAGCCTGCGAGACACTCGCCGGGGTAAATGGAGTTAAGCTCCTGAATCGGGAAGATCTGATAGAGCTGATCGAGGACTTCAAGTCCGGGCATTATGAGGATGCGATGGATCGTATCGAGGCAGAAGCCTATACTGAATTGTCGCCCTGGGCTGAATATATGGATCAGCATCTTCATTCTCCAGGCAGGGATCGCAAGGCAGAGAAATGGCTGCGTAACCGTTCATGACGGGAACGCAGCTTTTTCGCGTATGCACGATGGGCCGTATCATCAATAAGGAATCAATGAACAAGGGAGCGTATAAATACGGATCACACGGCATTACCATAGCAGAGTCATTTATTTACTATAGAAAGTAAAGGATCTGCATTGACAAAGAGAAGGTAGAGCTTCATAATCCATAATGATAATCATTATCATTATCCACATAAAGCATACCTATACAGGGGGACGGAAATAGTGATAGCAACAAGCATACATAAGTATAAACGCACTTCTTATTTGACAGTGCACACCGTTCAGACGGTTGGAGTGATTATACGATGAGCTCTGTTTCATTGACAGGCTCTGCATATCCATGGCGTGTTATTAGTATTTATGGAGGCGGGCTGGCTGCGCTGGTCATTCTTTTTTTCGTAAGTCTGTGTTATGGGGAAGCAGCCATTTCGCTGCATACGGTGATGGAAGCGTTAACCGGACGACAGGACACATTGGAACATAATATGATCTGGGATCTGCGGATGCCGCGTACGATGATTGGCATTCTGGCAGGCGGCGCACTGGCGATTGCCGGTGCACTGCTCCAGACAATTACACGTAATCCACTGGCTGCATCCGATACGCTAGGGATTAACGCAGGTGCTTATTTTGTCGTGGTATTAGGTACTGTGATGTTCCCGAACTTGCTGCATACTTCTCCCTTTCTGTTCGCAGTATTGGGGGGATTGATCGCAGCGGGAGCAGCTTATCTAATGGGCGGAGGTCGTTCATCCAGTCCGGTACGACTCGCGCTCTCGGGTATGATTATTTCCATGGTGCTAGGGTCATTTACGAGCGCACTGCATATTTTCTTTGCACTCGAGACGCAGGGACTGTTCCTGTGGGGCTCGGGTACGCTGGTCCAGAACGATTGGAGCGGCGTTCATTATGCCTGGCCATGGGTGGTATTTATTACGATTGGTGCACTGCTGCTGTCCAGACAGTGGGATGTACTGGATCTGGATGAATCAACTGCGTCATCGCTCGGACAAAAGGTCGGTGTAGCACGTGCAGGCGGTCTGCTGATTGCTGTGCTGCTGGCTGCTATTATCGTCAGTGTGGTCGGTCCGATCGGCTTTGTGGGTCTGGTGGCACCGCATCTGGTTCGCTTGAGTGGAATCCGTTCCCACCGCTGGCTGCTACCGGGTGTATTCATCTGGGGAGCAGCGCTATTGATTGGAGCGGATGTACTCGCCAAAATGGTGCATAACTCCAGTATGGAGTTGCCAACAGGCGCAGTGATGGCTTTGATCGGTGCTCCATGGCTGATCTGGCTCGTACTGGTCAAAATGAAAGCGGCCAACGGAGTCGGAGGAGCTACTTCGATGAGTACTGGCGCATCTGTTCAGCGCTGGCCGTTTGGTCGTCTGGCTGTTATTTTTACGATACTGACTGTGATATTGATTGTAGGTAGTACGATGTTTGGTGGTTTGCGCATCCCGCTGGGGGATCTGCTGCCTTCATTATTCAGCTCGGATGGATTATACTCGGCACTGCTGCAGTTCCGCATTCCGCGTACATTGGTAGCAGCAGGAGCAGGTGCAGCGCTGGCCATCAGCGGTGTGCTGATCCAGATGTCCGTGCGCAATCCGCTCGCTGATGCCTCTATTGTCGGTGTATCCTCGGGAGCAGGACTGGCAGCGATGATGGTCATGATCCTGTGGCCTGCCTTGCCGGCTTACTTCGTTCCGGTAGCTGCTATTGTCGGCGCCGGAGCAGCGGCATCCTTTATTTTCTTCCTCTCTTGGAACAAGGGATTGAATCCATCGGCTGTCGTACTACTCGGTATCGCAATCTCGGCGATTGCCGGAGCTGGTATACAGATTCTGATTGTACAAGGGACGCTATGGGGTGGAAGTAGTTACATCTGGTTGACAGGCAGTACCTATGCCCGTACCTGGGATCAGGTGAAGATGATAGCTATTTTCCTTGTACTGCTTGTTCCGGTCGCCTGGTGGATGGCAAGGCGCTTTGAACTGCTCGTGTTTGATGATCAGAGTGCTGCCGGACTCGGATTATCGGTACGCCGAACACGCCTGCTAGCGATGGCGACAGGCGTTTTGCTGGCTGCAGGTGCGGTAGCCTGTGTGGGTACAGTCGGTTTTATCGGTCTGATTGCGCCGCATATGGTGCGTCTGCTGACTGGTCATCACATGCGCCGTTCACTGCTATTGTCTGCGCTGACAGGCGCAGTCATGCTGGTACTGGCGGATACGATCGGACGTACAGTTATTGCGCCGACAGAGATTCCTTCGGGTCTGCTGATTGCACTGATCGGTGCTCCGTACTTCCTGTATCTGATGTACCGTTCCAATTGGCATCGTCCAACAAAGTAATCTGATAAGAGTGGCATCAAATAGAGAATTTACTACAAGGTGAGAACGAATCCGGTTATCCGGGTTGACTACATTATCTATCAAAAAAAGCTGTCCCTGTTCATCGTAGAGATGAGGGACAGCTTTTTTGGTTTTTCTAGGAGTATACGAGCAGCAGATCAGCGAAATTCAATGCTGCCCAATCCAATATATTGAATCACAAAATTAATAGAAATCAGCGCTAGATTTCCAATAGAAATATTAGTGGTTTTTACCGGAAACGGGTGCCAATTTCTCCTGCTGCTGATCGGCATTCTCTCCTTCGGGAGCCATAATATCGGGCGGTACCAAGGATTCTTCTTTGTCCTTGCCAAACTGGATAAATACCCAGACACCGATCAGGATCAGTGTACCTGCTCCCAGCTGCATACCGGTCAATGCCTCCCCGAGCAGCCAAAAAGCCAGCAGGGAAGAGAAGACCGGTTCACCCAGTACGGCCATCGATACGGCGCCGGCATTCATATACTTGAGCAGCCAGTTGAACAGATAGTGACCGAACAGTGTCGGTACCAGAGCCAGCAACCAGAATACGCCCCAGTCTCTGGCTTCATAGCCTGTAAAAGGAATCTGATTGACCAGATTATAGATAGCCAGTACTCCTGCCGCCATAAAGAACACCCAGAAATTATAGACAAGCGCCTCCATATAGGAGCGGATATGCTTGCTGATCAGCATATGAATAGCAACTGCAATCGTTCCGAAAAAGGACAGCATATCTCCCTGCAGCGCCGTCCCGGATAACCGGAAATCACCGAATCCGATCGCTACGGAACCGATCACCGCCATGGCCATACCAATAATCATATAGCGGTTGGTACGGGTCTTGAACAGGAAAAAGGAACCGATCACGACCATAATAGGCTCCAGCGTCAGAATAACGGTAGAGCTGGCAACCGTCGTCAGCCGCAGCGATCCCATCCACAGCAGGAAATGCAGCGCCAGCATCAGGCCGGAGACAAACAGCAGCAACCATACTTTCGGTGGAATACGGAATAGCTCGCGGTAATAACGAATCGCCAGCGGCAGCAGCAGCAGGTCGGTAAAGTACAGCCGGTACATGGCGATTACCGATACATTCGCGTCAGACCAGCGTATAAAGATGGATGAAAATGAAATAGCCAGAATACCGATAACGTAAAGCACTTCAAGTGGAATCCAGTGCTCACGGGTCTTGATAGATTGATTCATGTCTGTTCTCCTACTCTTATGCTGCCAGTACAGCTTGATTTGCTTTTTACATTACATATTTGTAACCGGTACCCCATACGGTCAGAATGTGCTCGGGGTTTTTGGGATCCCGTTCGATTTTCTTACGCAGATTGGAAATATGTACATCAATCGTGCGCTCCAGATAGGCGCGGTCATCGCCTTTGATCCGGTCCATTAGTTCATTACGGGTAAATACCTTGCCAGGGGAATGATACAGCTCCCGCATAATCGCGAATTCAATCTGTGTCACTTCAACTTCCTGATTTTCTACAAATAGACTGTGGCGGTAATCATTTACCGATACTCTGGACGCTGTCTGTGTGGCCTCCGGAGCAGCTGTAGTTGTATAGCCGTGCAGTCGCTGTGGGCCACTGCGACGCAGTAGCGCCTTGATTCGTGCATCCAGTTCTTTGAGGCTGAATGGCTTGCAGAGAAAGTCGTCTGCGCCGTTATCGAGCGCTTTGAGACGCTCATTCAGCATCGTATTGGCAGAGATCATCAGTACGGGAACCGTTGATTGTCTGCGAATCTGCTGTACCAATTCGCTGCCGCTCAGATCAGGCAGCATCAGATCCGTCACAATAATATCAGGCTGATAGTCATTGAGTTTGCCAATCGCCTCTTTGGCATCATGAATAAGCTCTGTATGGTAACCTTCCTCCTGAAGGAAAAATGCAATCATATCGGCGAGACTTTTCTCATCTTCAATAAGCAGAACTTTGATGGGCATGCCAGTCACTCTCCTGTGCGAAAATTATAAGCTTGATGAGTATGCATGACGATCAAGCCCATTAGCTGTTTTAAGTGAACTATTCTTTAGGAACATACGAATAAACCGGTATAAAAGTTCAATTGTACAAGCTGCCCGGTTCGCAGCCTGGTATGGAGGCTCTGCAGAATCATGGATTAATGGGTTAAATCAAGAAAAATTTTGTTGATCCCATGGTAATTTTGTTCAATATGTAAGATAGTAAAGTTACTGAGGTTATAGTTTTATACATCCGGCCATAATATGAATTATTTTCCAAACCGTCTCTTGACGTTATAATAAAACAAGCTGACAGCAATATACTTTACATACAGATTTCGCTAACGAACCTTCTGACAAATACGGATATATTGTACCATTGTTAGCGGATATGGTGGATAAGGAATATTTTATGCTGATAAAAGTAACAGACAGATCATGTCATACTCGCAATTTTTAATCAGGTATACATGCACTCAGACATACGATGACTAGGAGTCAGACGGTCTCTCGGGTGAAGCTGCTGTCCGCGTGAGAAAGGACCGTTCGTTATGAATTACAAATTACTTCAATGGTTAAAACATCCTTGGTTGGGAACCAGCGTCCTGACGATTTTGGGAATAGCAATAAACTACTTCAAGCTGGATTTATCGGTTGTTCTTCAATTTATTTTTGGCGGTACGGCTGCTCTGATCATTCTAAGATTATATGGACTGAGGTTTGCGGCCCCGGCAGTGATACTGATTAATCTGCCATTTTTGTGGACAGACTACTATGGATTCCTGCTGATAGTGATAGAGCTGGAATTAATCTTCGTATGTATAGGCTCACGTCTGTTCCCCAAGAGCAGTCTGCTCAGAATGGATGCGGCTTTTTGGATACTGGTGGGACTGCCTCTGTTATTTATAGTGTACCAGTATGTACTGGAACATACCGATCGCCGGTTGATTGGCCTGCTGACCATGAATAATGTGCTAAATGGCATTATGAATGGACTGGCAGCTTCCATTATTGTGGAATCACTGCTGAGCCGGGTAGCGATTGGGCATCGGCCATTTTATCCGATATCGCTGGGACGTATTATTTTCAAATATTTGCTGGCATCGGTTGTGCTGACTTCTGTGCTGGTTATGTTCGTTAACGGACGTCAGCAATTTGAAGATATATTGGGGTACGGCTCGGAATATATGACTCGTTCATCGCGGCTCTATATACAGCAGATTCAGCAGAATTTGCTCGTACGCCCTGACCGGATTCAACTGTTAATGATCGATTACAAAAAGGACTTTGCTATTGATTCGTTGCTGGTCGATGATACCGGCCAGACGCTGTATACTACGATGAAAGCACCAATGGCAGAACGGTTTGCAGAAAATACAGGATATCAGACGCTGCTGCTGGAGCATCAGCCTATGCATGGAAGCATGTATCAGCAGTTTCCTGACAGGCCCCTGTACAAGCTGGAACGATGGCAGGAGTCTTATCTGGTAATGAATGTACCATTGTTGCAACAATATCGTCTCATCTTAACTATGCCGCTTAACTTTTATTTAAACCCATATTATGTATTTTATCTATGCAGTATTATAAAAATACTACTCGTCGTTATTTTGGCACTTATTCTGGCCTGGCCGATCAGCCGCAAACTAAACCGTCCGCTGATGCAGCTAGCACAGGCTTCTAATAATATTCCGTCCAAAATCAAAGAGAACCGCGCTCTTCACTGGCCGGAGACGAATATTCTGGAAGTGCGGAGGCTGATTCGGAACTTCAAGTCCGTTGTCAGTACGATGGAATATCAGTATTTGCAGATCAAGAAGGATAAAGAATTGCTGGAAATACGGGTAGTGGAGCGTACGTTTGATCTGGCGGAGAGCGAAGCGCAAAAAAGCGCTATTCTGCAGATGGCTATTGATGGAATTATTTCGACAGATAGTCAGCTGCGGATTACCGAGTTCAATCCGGCTGCCGAGCAGATGTTTCGCTGCAGGCAGGACGATGTCATAGGTCGTCCTTTGTCGGACATTATTCTGCTCGAACCTGCAGATGACGGTGAGAGCTGTATTGCGGTACAGGCGATTCGTCTGGATGGAACCTTGTTCCCGGTAGAACTCACACGCAGCAAAGTGCTGGCGGAAGGCAATTCATTCCGTACCTTTTTTGTGCATGATCTGACAGAGGAGGAACATCTGAAGCAGCAGCACACCGAGCAGGAGCGCCAGTTGCAACTCCTCAGTGAACGATTGCTGGAAGAACAGGGAGCTGCCGAAAAGCAGAAAAGTATTACAGGCAATCTGCTGCAGTCTGTTGAAGAAGGAGTCATTATGTGTGATTCCCAACAGCTGATTTCCTTTATTAATCCGACTATGCAGACCTGGTTCGATCTGGATGATTATACAGGACGGCCCATCACTGAGCTGTTGATTCATATGGATCAGCTTACAGGTAGTACCTTTTCCCTGAATGACAGACTGGAGCATTATATGAACAGCGGGGAGCACTGGGAGCAGGGCGAACTGATCCGCTTGAACAACAATCGCATTCTGTCGCTTTACGTTACACCGGTGATCGATCCGATAGCAGAGATTAAGCATGGATTTCTACTGGTCTTCCGTGATTGTACGGAAGAGAAAAGGGTACGTCAGATGCAGGATGAGCTGATTACCGTTGTCTCACACGAGCTGAGAACGCCGCTGTCGGCGATTATGGGCTATATTGAGATGCTGACCATGTATGAGGATATGCCGGCTGCCAAGCGCCAGGAGTTCATGCATACGATCCAGCAGGAAGGGAACCGGTTGTCCAGACTGCTGGATGATTTTCTGGACAGTCAGCGTATCGAAGCAAGGCATATTGAATATCATATGAGCTGTCTTCCGGTACGTGAGCTGGTCCAGACTGTGTGCTACCAATGGGACATTCATTCACGGCATCGCATTCGTATACATGGTGATGGTGAGGAAATGTATATTTTGGGTGATCAGCACCGTATGATTCAGGTCATTCATAATCTGATCAGCAATGCGCTCAAGTATTCACCGGACAGCATGGCTGTTGATATCAGTGTCAAAGAGGAAGCAGATTCTGTAGTTATTGCAGTCGAAGATTACGGAATCGGTATTCCGGAGCAGGATCAGCCGCATGTGTTCCGCAAATTTTTCCGTTCGCATTCGGCTGCTTCCCGCAAAGTAAGCGGCACCGGTCTGGGATTATATATCGCGAATCTTATTGTAAATGATCATCAGGGTCAGCTTCAGGTACTTTCCAATCCGGGTCATGGCTCTAGATTTATACTGACACTGCCGAAGTATACACCATCCCAAGATTTCCTCTAAAAAAGGTTTGCGCGAAACGGAAAGCGGACAATTTTATCCAAGCGCGAAGTAACTTTGGGCAGGGGAATTGACAGTGTCATACCCGCTGAATTAAGCTAGGGGTGACAAGGATAATGAGCAGAACCAAAGAGGGGTTTTCCCTATGAAAATAGACTGCGAATGAAGATAGCGGGAGAGTCTGCGGATGTATGTGATCCGCCACCGAAGGAGCAAGTCGGCGGGAATGCCAACCCCCGGCCAATCTCTCAGGTACCAGGAACCGCTGCCGGACGCAACTCTGGAGAGAGCGCAAGCCACCCAAGGGGTATGACAGGAGCAATGTCAGTAGGCAATACTGGCATGTCCGTCCAAACTCTCAGGTAACGAGGACAGAGCAATAGGCCCTTGCAGGCCATGCTCTGTCCTTTTTTGCTGTTAATTGATTTAGATATGGCAATATGTTCATATTTAGCGGAGACAGACGGCAGGGCGGAGAACATCTGCAGCACACTCTGCCGAAAAACAACTTGTTCAAAATAACAATTCACAGGCGCATATGCGGGAAAGAGGAATCAGAATGCGTTTTAAAAATGTATTCAATATTATCGGTCCATCGATGGTCGGTCCATCCAGTTCACATACGGCAGGAGCAGCACGTCTGGGCCGGGCAGCCAGACAGCTGCTAGGCGTTTGTCCGGAACATGCGGATATTATTCTATACGGTTCATTTGCAGAGACGTACTGGGGGCATGGTACGGATCTGGCGCTGGTGGGCGGATTGCTGGACTACAGTCCGGATGATCCACGTCTGCCGGATGCAGCGGAGGAAGCTGATCAACTGGGAATGACGATTCAATTTGATAAAGGAAGCGGTAATTATCCGCATCCGAACTTTGTACGCATCCGGCTAAAACGGGGTGAGCATACCGCCGAACTGGCAGGTGCTTCGATCGGAGGCGGCAATATCGAGATCCATGAAATGAATGGGTTCGATCTCAGAGGGTCCGGTCAGTACCCTACACTGGCAGTAGAGCATCAGGACAGCAAAGGCGTACTGGCGGATATTACGCGTACCCTGAGCGAATCGGAGCTGAATATTGGCTTTATGGATGTGGACCGCAAATCACGCAGTGGTGAGGCAATGACAGTCATCGAACTTGATAGTGCCCCGGTTCAGGCAGTACTCGATCGAATCGAGCAGCTGCCTTATGTCACCCGTGCGGTAGTTATTAATCTGGATTAATGGAAGGTTGTGAATCGGAATGCAATTCCGTTCGTTAAAAGATATTATCAGACTATGCGAGGAACGTTCGCTAACGATAGCAGAACTGATGGTGCAAGAGCAGGTCAAGGAAACCGGAGTATCACGCGAAGAAGTCGTTCAGCAGATGACGGATTATTATCATATTATGAAAGAAGCCGTACACAAAGGAATCACGGAAGATACAGTGTCTCGCAGTGGATTAACCGGTGGTGATGCACGCCGGGTATACAATTACCTGAATAATGGCGAAACTGCATCTGGCAGTGATGCAACGCGAGCGATGTCCTATGCCCTCGCCGTATCCGAAGTAAATGCTTCGATGGGTCGCATTATCGCGACACCGACAGCAGGGTCCTGTGGTATTATTCCTGGTGTATTTGTAAGCACACAGGAACGGTTTGGCTGGAGCGATGAGCAGATGGTGATGGGTTTGTTCGCCGCTGGAGCGATCGGCTATGTTATTGCCAACAACTCGTCCATCTCCGGCGCAGAGGGCGGCTGTCAGGCTGAGGTAGGCTCGGCGATTGGTATGGCGGCAGGAGCAGTCGTTGAACTGCGACAGGGTACACCGGAGCAGGCGATGCATGCTGTCGGTCTGGCTCTCAAAAATACGCTGGGACTGATCTGTGATCCGGTAGCCGGACTGGTAGAGATTCCGTGTATTGTACGTAACGGTCTCGGAGCAGTAAATGCACTGGCAGCTGCCGATATGGCGCTGGCCGGCGTACGCAGTGCAATTCCTTCGGATGAAGTGGTGGATGTTATGCTACAGGTAGGGCGTTCGATGCCGAGTGAACATCGCGAAACCGCACGTGGTGGTCTGGCCCAGACACCGACCGGTCGCAAAATTACAGAAGAGCTGCGTCGTCGCAGACAGAATAACGGCAATTAATTTGCTGAATGAGAACTGTACAAAAGTATAGATTCAATACATGTATTATCAATTGTAGTCATAGAAGATCCTCTTTTATATCATGACAGGGATCGTATTATACGATAAACACAACAAAGATATATATAAGGTAGCGTCCTGTAAGGGGGCGCTGCCTTTTTTGTATAAATCAATAAAAAAACCGCAGTCATCAACAGGGATGGCTGCGGTTTGTCGGTTATAGGATTAATCTTGCAGTACCAGAGGGCGAAGTTTGGCTTCGATCTCTGTACGGTGTGGTTCCAGGAAAGGAGGCAGAGACAGCGATTCGCCCAGCGAATCCATCGACTCATCAATATCAAATCCCGGTGTATCGGTAGACAGTTCAAACAGGATACCGTTTGGCTCACGGAAATAGAGTGCACGGAAGTAGTGACGATCCACTTTACCGGAGTTCGGGATGCCCAATTTGGATAGTTTCTCCGACCAGGCATTGTACTGCTCTTCATTGGGTACACGGAAAGCTACATGATGGACACCACCACGGCCAAGTCGGGCAAATGGCAGTTCCGGACGTGTCTCGATATGCACTTCGGCACCAGCGCCGCCTTCACCAGTTGCATAGACCTGAATATCGGCATGCTGTTCACCAGCCAGGGATGGATAGGAACCGACGTGACGGAAGCCAAGTATTTCGGTCAGAATCAGTACTGTATTCTCGGGATTGGCTACAGTCAGTGTGACCGGACCCAGACCGAGGATACCATACTCTACGGGCACATCTGAGCCAGACCATGCTTGTCCGGGAGCAACGCCCTGTTCATTATTGTCAGCAACCAGAATCAGACGGGTGCCTTCAAAATCCTGAAAAGCGAGTGTATCGCGTCCAGCACGAGATTTAATTTCTTCATGGGTTACATTGAGGCTGTCAAACCGGTCGGACCAGTATTGCAGAGCAGCCGTATCAGCTACACGCAGGGAAGATGCAGAAATGCTGGATACACCCTGATACGTAGGACCAATGCCCGGCAGATCGAAGAAGGTCAACTCACTGCCTGGAGAAGCAACACCATCTCCGTAAAAGAGGTGATAGGAAGTAGTATCATCCTGGTTAACCCCTTTTTTGACAAGACGCATTCCCATTACTTTGGTATAGAATTCAAAGTTCTTTTCCGCTTTGCCCGTCATGATTGACACGTGGTGAATACCTAACAGTTCCATAATAATCATCCTCCTGAGATGGTATATATAAATTATTTTTGTATTTGAAATCTTAATGTTAAGATAATTATAGCATGAGTTTGGAAGATTGCAATAGGGCAGGAGAATTTTTGTGAGAAAAGTATAGTGACTTTATTTATGGGAGCAAAAAGCAGATTTATATGCGCTACTGGGCTTAACAAACACCGAATAATTAAACAGGATGAAAAAAACTGATATTCGTGAAGAACAAAAAAAGCTGGATTGGTTTTTCAGTTTTCGATGATTTACACGCTTCTCCATATCAAAAGGGACCTGATCTTTGGATCGGGTCCCTTTTGCGGTTGCTGATTATTTTATTTACTCAATGAGTTGTGGAAATAAGATCAATAGGAGAAGACGATTATCAATGATTCGATAGACCGCCACTTTCTGCCCGTGTAGTTACCCGAGTTCGGTATGTGTCTGTCTCCAGCCCGATTTGCGGGAAGACTTTATTCAGGTCAGGGAACTTGGCAAGAATCTGCTTGTTGTCCGTACGCAGATCCATTTTGCTATAATCGTAAAATCCTGCCTGTCCAACGGTATTGATAAAGTCATTGCCTGTTATCGTAGTATCTCCTTTTTTGGGAACAACCACACTTGGTGTGTTAACAAGCATATTGTCCATCATTTTGGTTCCGTTCGGATATTCCGGATGCCAGCTTGGATCCAGAATGCTTCCCCATAATGTATGGTCATATCCGTATTTTTCTTGAAGCGTTTTACCATATTGGGCCCATGGATTGCTGTCTGGATTCATCTCGCGCAGCTGATCAGCGAAAATACTCTTGACTCCGTGGGTCTTTTTATCACCGCGCTGGTCGATCTGGATCATGTTCGAATCTACAACCAGATTATTTTTGGCAATATTATCATGACCATTCAGCAAAATACCCTTGGTCGAACCCTGAATAATATTGTACTGGTAATTGTCCCCGCTGTCCGCTCCATCGGAATAGAAGCCATTGGAGCGCTTATTATGATGGATAAAGTTATAGCGGAGTACATTGCCATAGGATGCCCAGTCCTGCGCTGTATAGAACGCGCCGGTATCGCCCTCGATCAATGAAGTATTGTGTACCTCATTATATTCAAAAGTCAGATTGTTGCTGTATACATAACGCACAGCATCTTTGGGTACATCATGCATCAGGTTATGGTCAAACGTCACGCCGACCGAGTTACGAACCAGAATCGGTTCCAGATGAGTCAGTTCACCTACATGATGAATATGGTTGTTGGTTACACGACTGTTGGCTGCCGTCAGACTTTTACGATCACCGGCATCATTGACACTGATTCCAAATCCGCCCAGTTCATAAATATCGTTGCTCTGGATCAGATTGGAGGAGCCGCCTACATCGAGAATACCGCCATTACCCAGGTTGCGCAGGGTATTGGCAGCCAGTGTGATATGATCACTGCTTTTGAGTTCAATTCCGTTGCCCATGCTGCCTTCGATTGTAAAGCCCAGCAGCTGCACATAGGATGCATTCCGGAAAGAAACGACCGGATTCTCATTATCAGCAATAATAATATTCAGATTCTGGATCTTGCCACCTTTGGGATAGTAATACAGCTTGTGATCTTTGAAGTCGAGAGCCCATTCGCCTGGCTGGTCAATCTCGTCCAGATAGTTGAGCGCCCGCCATTCTTCAATACCTGTTCCAATCCGGTAAGGAGCACGGATCTTGGCGCTGTATCCTGAATCAGATGCTGACTCATAGACATTGGCACTTACAGTCTTGGCATACACATCTTTTGTTACTGCTGTCTGACTGATGTTCTCATCCGGATAATATACAGGAGAAGGCTGTTCGCCGAGATAAGTCACCGGTGAGTCGGTAGCAGAACGATCCGATTTCAGAGCAGCCGATTCCTTGACAAGAGTATCATCTGTGCCGGAAGCAGTAGAAGCTGCGGCAGTAGCAGTCTGGTCTGTTTTTGAAGCTGTCGGCGTTGTGACAGGATTATCCATTGACTGGAGTATCACCGGTTTGGCATCTTCGGCTTCCTGTGCAGGATCTGCGGCTTCAGTCTTCAGCAGGGAGTCTTCGGTCAGCTCTTCCTTGAGTTCAACCGACTTGGTGGTACCGCCTTCTTGGTACATCGTATAAGCGGTGCTGGATGTATCTACATCATGCAGAGCATCGTCAGCCGCAGGAGGTGTAGTCAGAGAAGGCTGATTTTTATACGCATTGGCCAGAGCGGATGTGCTGTTGCGATAATCGACAACCGCTTTGCTCCACTTGGAGCCCATTCCGCCATCCGGAATATCCTTCAGGGTGATAACGTGGTGTTTGGTATCAATTTCCTGAACCGAGCTGGTTATTGGACTCCATACGGTTCTCCAGAATCCTTTGAGATAAAGGGGATGACCGGCTTCCAGTGACTTTTTCCAGCGTTCGGAACGGTTGGTTCCATCCAGATCCAGCGTATTGGTTGTATCATCGTTCTCGGGAATTCCGCCTTCCCCGTAATAAAAGGATTTGGCATCGGCAGAGCCGTTGATAGTCGTCCAGCCTTTACGATGATTGTTCACTGATTCTCCCGGATTCGGCCACTGGGAGATAGGCTGGCGTTCACCATTGGCAATCAGATCAACAATACCCCATTGCTCGGTAAAAGAAGTGCCTCCGCTAAAGTGAAAGATATGCTTGAATCCTTTTTGAGTCATATCCAGCTCATACAGATTGTTGGCATAGACATTGGGATGAACCCTGGCTACTGCTTCCTTGCTGAGCGGCTTCCAGTCGGTTGCCGGTACATGTACACCATTGGTGAGTGTGACATGTTCGCCGGGATAACTGCGATAGATAATAGGTCTGTCCGCTGTACCGGAATCCTGTTCATTCAATTCCAGAGTAGAAGTCTCATATTCTCCGCCTTTGATCCAGACGGTTATTCCATGCTCGGGCAATTTCCCCTTTAGCGCACGGATAGCATTTTTGGCCTGCTCCAGAGTGGCATATGGTTTAGCTTCGCTGCCATCTCCACTTGTATCACTACCGGAAGTTGCAACATACAGATTCATTCCGGTTGCTGTTACCGCTCCGCTGCTCAGTACGGCAGTCCCCTGGATGGTTGCCTGTTCGGCAATCGCGTAGGGAACGACCGTCGCACTGGACAGCGCGAGTACAGTCGTAAGCGATACAATTTTTTGAAACGTCTTCATGTGTATGAATTCCCTCCATTCTCTTTGTATGCGAGTAATCGGAGCAATAAGGTGTCCCCGTCATGATGCAGTACCTGATTTGTAATCTGCAACCACCTCCTTCACAGAATCATTCAGTCAAAGCCATTATATATAATAAAAGATTGTCGAGAAATTAGCAAAAACAAAAAAATATATCATTAAATGTAAAAATAGTCTCATAATATTAATATAAGTGTTTCTTTTTTGTAACTATTTCAGCACAGCTTCTTCAATATTGTCAAGTTTAGAATAAAAAAGGCTTCACATGAAGAGCAGAGAATAGATCTCCGTCTTCCATATGAAGCCTTGCTTTTCATTGCAATTATGAGTTCGAATCAGGTGCAGAGTGGTTGCTTAATCCATTATATTGATTACGTGCAACCGGCTGAACACGGTATGAATCCTTGTACAATCCAATTTCGGTAATCACCTTGTTGAGGGAAGGGAACTTTTTGAGAATAGCCTGATTCTGGGTGCGCAGATCCAGATTGCTGTAGTTATAGAATCCTGCTTCACTCACTGTATTCAGAATTACATTTCCCTGAGCGGCTACATCACCTTTTTTGGGTATCTTGATTGTTGCTCCGCCCACCATTACGTTATTATTCAGCTTGCTGCCATTCGGGTACTGTGGATTCCAGCTGGCACTCAGTACCGAACTCCACAGATTGCCTTTCATGCCATACTGTTTGGCGAGTTTCTCACCATAAGTTTTCCACGGTCCACTCATAGGATGGAACCCGCGAAGAAGATTGGCATATTCGCTGTTCAGTCCATAATTTAGACTATCGGAGCGGTCATTGATTTCCATCGATTCCGTCTCAATCAGCAGATTGCCGGTTGCGACATTGTGATGACCATTCTCCACGATAAAGGCACGCTTGGTATTCTGGATAATATTGTTCTGATACGTGTTACCGCTGGAACCTCCATCGGCATAGAATCCATTGGAGCGCTGATTATGATGAATCATGTTATAACGAAGTACATTGCCATAGGAAGACCAATCCTGGGCCGTATAGAATGCGCCGGTATCACCTTCAACGAGCCCTGTATTATGTACCTCATTGTACTCAAATAACAGTTTGTTGCTAAAGGTGTAACGAATCGCATCCTTGGGCACATCGTGCAGCAGATTATGATCGATCCGCAGTCCAACCGACTCCCGTATAATCAGAGGCTCCAGATGGATGAGTATTCCTGTATTGTAGATATGATTATTGGTGATTCTTGTATTGGCAGCAGTTAATTTAGTTCGGCTGCCTGCCTTGTTGACACTAATGCCAAAGCTGCCGGTATCATAAATATTATTACTCTGAATCATATTCTGACTGCCGCCGGAATCGGTAATACCGCCGTTGCCCATATTGTGTATGGTCAGTCCTGCCAGTGTAATATGATTGCTGTTCTGTACATTGATAGCGTTACCCAGCCCATTTTTGAGCTCAAATCCAATAAATCGGAGATGCGAAGCACCATTAATACGAATAATCGGATCCGTACGATCGGCGATTACCGTGTTCATTTCCTTAATAGGTTTGGGCGGATAATAATAAATTTTGCCGTCTTTGAAATCCATAGCCCATTCACCGGGTTGATCGATTTCTTCCAGCAGATTGAGCAGTCGCCATTCTTCGCTGCCGTCACCTATACGATAATGATTATCGGCAGTTGCTTTATTGGCAACCGCACTGAATTTGGAGCCGATTCCGCCTGCCGGTGTCTGAGACAGATGAATAGAGCGGGAAGAGGGCTGGATTTCATTGAGACGTATCGTTGCCGGACTCCATACTGTACGCCAGAATCCCTGCAGATACACACCATGGCCAGTCTGAATCGCTCTTTGCCAGCGTGCCATTCGTCCCAGGTTACTCGTATCCTTGTTCTGTTTATCATCATAATAAAAAGAGTTCTCATTAACGATGCCCGAGGCAACTGCCCAGCCTGCACGATTACCGGCAGAAGCATCATCTTTGTTGGGCCACTGGGAGACCGGCTGCATCGCATCACCAGCAATCAGCTGCAGAATGCCCCATTTTTCGGTGAAATAATCACCACCGGTAAAGCCCTGGATATTCTGGAATCCCAGTTTTTTCACATCCAGCTCCATGAGCTGGCCAGGTTGAATCGCTGGATTCACACGCTCGCGCGCTTCTGCGCTAAGTGGTTTCCAATCGGCCGGATTCACGGCTGTTCCGTTGGAGAGCGTGGCTACTTTACCAGCGTAGGTCCGGTAAGTGATCGGTGCTCGAACCGTTCCGGAATCGGCAGCTGTCCATTCGAGTGTAGCAGTAACATTATAATTGCCTTCTTTTACCCAAACGGTAGCTCCACCAGATGGCAACGGCTTGCTGCGTTTGCGCAGATCATCGCGAGCTGCCTGAATCGTAGCATAAGGATGTTTCTGGCTGCCATCCTGATGCTGCGCACTGGCTGAACCATCCACATAAAGATTGATTGGAGTAGAGGCCTTTGTGCCGCTATCAAGTGCACCCTGTCTAGAATCTGCATGCTCTCCCTGCCATAAAGGGAATAATAAGAGCAGGATCAGACCGCTCATCAGTACTACATACTTTATGTTTTTCACCTGCAATACCTAACCTCCCTTTTTTCCTTATTAAAGGTAGTATATGAAGGGAAGAACAGTAGTGTCAATTTTTTGGATGGTTAAAGGGCTTAGTCTTTATACCTGTTTGTTAATTCACCAACTGAATCAAAAAAGAAACCAGTCCGCAGGTAGCAGTCTGGTTTCTTCTATAAAAGCATTTTATGCATAACGACAAAGGAGTTTAGTTACGGTTGGTTAATCCGCCAGTCTCTGCACGGGTCACCACGCGGATACGGTAAGCGTCCTGCTGCAGACCGATTTGCGGGAAGATGCTGTTCAGGTTAGGGAACTTGGACAGAACTTCGGAATTTTTGGAACGCAGGTCCATTTGGTTGTAATTGTAGAAAGAAGCAGAGCTTACGCTATCAATGATGCTGTTGTTGGCTACGGTGTAATCGCCATATTTGGGCTTGATTACACTGCCTACCTGAACCAGAGCGTTATCGATAATTTTGGAGCCGTTGGAGTATTCCGGACGCCATGCAGGATTCAGTATATCGGACCACAGATTGTCGGTATAACCATACTTGGCTTTGAGCTGGGCTGCATAATTCAACCATACGCCCGATGTTGGATTCTTGTCGCGCAGTGTATCGGCGAAGATACTGCTCACACCATAGTTTTGAGTGACTGTAGCGCTGATTGCCAGGGTATCGCTGCGGTTCTCGATCCGTGCTGTATTGGAAGCGACAATTACATTGTTTTTGGCAATATTATGGTGTCCATTCAGCTGCAGTGCACGATCAGATCCCTGGATAATATTGTTGTAGTAGTTATCGCCGGCATCGCTGCCATCTGCATAAAATCCATTGGCGCGCTGATTGTGATGGATAAAGTTATAACGCAGATCATTACCATAAGAAGACCAGTCTTGTGCAGTATAGAAAGCACCTGTATCGCTTTCCGCGAGTGCCGTATTATGAACTTCATTATATTCAAAAGTCAGATTGTTATTCCGCTCATAACGCATAGCGTCTCTTGGCACATCATGTACCAGGTTGTGATCGACCCATACACCTACAGAGTCACGGATTACGATACCTGCCAAATGGGCGTGTTGTCCGATATGATGAATATGATTGTTGGTAATACGGGTGCTTGCCCCTGTCAGAGTAGCACGGTCTCCAGCATTACCGATACTAATACCAAAACCGCCAGTGTCATATACATCATTGCTTTTAATCATATTGGAATAGCCGTACGTATCGATGATACCGCCATTACCGACATTCATTACTGTATTACCGGCGATAGTGATATGATGGCTTTTTTGCAGATCAATTCCGTTACCGAGAGTATCTTCGATCTGGAAGCCGAGGAAGGAGATATAGGATGCGCCATTCATTTTGACAACGGCGTTTGGTTTGTCTGCGATTTCGACATCCATATCGGCAATATTGCCGTTTGGATAGTAGTAGATTTTACCGTCTTTAAAATCGAGTGCCCATTCGCCCGGTTGATCAATCTCGTCCAGCAGATTGAGTGCACGCCATTCTTCAGTACCTTCACCTACACGGTAGACAGGATTCGAGCCGGCTACTTCTTTGCTGAATTTGGAACCCATGCCGCCAGCAGGCATATCCAGCAGAGTGATGCTGCCATCGGAAGTATTGATGCTTTGTACTTTGCTCATGAGTGGAGACCAGAGTGTTCTCCAGAAGCCTTGCAAATAAAGGTCATGTCCTTGTGCAATGGAGTTTTTCCAGCGTTCGGCACGATTGGTTCCATCTGCATTCAGTGCATCTATTGTATCTCCGTCTGCAGGAACGCCATCTTCACCGTAATAAAACGATTTGGCATCTGCCGAGCCGTTGACTGTAGTCCAGCCGCCGCGCTTGCCGCCTGCAACTTCTTCGGGATTCGGCCACTGCGAGATGGGCTGCAGTTCACTGTCAACGATCAGATCGATAATGCCCCATTTGTCGGAAAAGGAAGTTCCGCCCGGGTAAGAGTTGATATTGGTAAGGCCAAGGGAGCGGACGTCCAGCTCTACCAGCTTGGCAGCACTGACTTTGGGATTTACTCTTTTCTGTGCTTCACTGTTTAACGGTTTCCAAAGTGTAGGATCTACGGATACGCCGTTGGAGATAATTACTTTTTCTCCAGGATAGGAACGATATACAATCGATTTGCCATTGGTTCCGGAATCGGAAGCTGTTAATTCAAAAGTACCGGTGATTTTGTACGTTCCGCCTTTGACCCAGACAGTGATTCCACCAGCGGGAAGTACTCCTTTTTTGGCGCGGATAGCATCACGGGCCTGGGGAAGTGTCTTGAACGGCGTATCTTTGCTGCCATCTCCACCGACAGCTACCGAGCCATCTACATAGAGATTAAGTCCTGTATTCGTAGTAGCTCCACTGCTCAAAGTAGTTACATAGCCATTTAATGTACGATCTGCATATACAGAGGCCGGGGATGCAATAGATCCCAGCACTAATGTACTCATTAGAAGAACAGCTGCAATAGACTTCTTTCCAAACATAATAAAACTCCCTTTCTCAACTGGATATCCTGACTGGCTATATGAGATGTTTTTTAGAAAATAAGATTAGTAGAAGATAAGCAGGAATGTGTAATAGTTATTTTGTCGGATATAGTAGTCTATTTATTAATATTTATAGATAAAATTGGTTAAAAAATAACAAAAATCGACTTTTTATGCTAAGGAAAGGGAGGCGGAAATCCCGAATGAATGAGATTTCCGCCTGATAAGAAGAGAGGAAAGAGGAGGTGACCCGTCTTTATGAGTACAAAGATATAGATTCCTTAGGAAATAATTTATTCATTAAAGTGATTAACGGTTTGTCATGCCTCCGGACTCTGCACGGGATATGACTTTGGTACGATATTGATCCTGCATCAGACCGATTCTCGGGAAAATAGTGTTGAGTCCGATAAATTTGGCTTGAATTTCCGGATTATTGGAGCGGAAATCCATATTTTTGGCGTCAAAAAACTGGGCATCAGCGATATTAGTCAAATTCAAATTGTCTTGTACTGTAAAAGTACCGTTTTTGGGAGTAGTCACTGCGCCGCTTTGTACGAATACGTTGCTGGAGATATTGGAACCGTTCGGGAATTCCGGATGCCAGTTGGGATTCAGAATATCTGTCCACAGATTGGTAGTATATCCATAAGTGGCTTTCAGATCTTTACCGTATTGCAGCCATGCGCCGGAAGTCGGGTTTTTGCTGATCAGGTTCTGAGCATAAGCACCGGTAGCGGTGTAACCACGCTGGATACCACGATCATCGATTTGTCCTGCTTTTTGCGTATCAATTACCATGTTGTTACGGGCCAGATTATCATGTCCGCCGCCCATCAGGAAGCCGGTTTGGGACTGTTGGATAATATTTTTGCTGACTACATCGCCACTGTCTCCATCATCAAAGTAGAACCCGTTGGAACGTTGGTTGTGGTGGATAAAGTTATAGCGCAGTACATTACCGTATGAAGTCCAATCCTGTGGTGTATAAAAGGCACCAGTGTCACTTTCAACCAGAGAGCTGTTGTGTACTTCGTTGTATTCCATCAGCAGATTGTTGTCAGAAGGGTATTTGATAGCTGCTTTTGGAGTATCGTGCACCAGGTTATGATCTACGGTCACACCGACGGATTCACGTACTACGATACCTTCAAGGCTGGACAGGGTACCGATTTTGTAAATATGGTTGTTGCTGATTTTGGTATTGGAGTTGGTCAGTGTGGCACGGTCACCGGAGTAACCTACAGTGATGCCGCTGGCACCTGTCTCGAATACATCATTACTTTGAATCACATTGTTATTGCCGTAGTAGTCCACGATGCCGCTGCCGGTTACATAACATACATTGTTGCCAGCAATCGTAATATGATGGGAACGCTGCAGTTCGAATCCGTTACCCATACCGCCTTCAACATTGAAGCCGAGGAACTGGATATAGGCAGCATCATTGAATTTGACGATAGATGATTTGTTGTCGGCGATCGTTACGATTTGTTTGCTCAGATCGCCTGTAGGATAGTAATAGATTTTGCCGTCTTTAAAGTCCAAAGCCCATTCACCGGGTACATCGATTTCGTCCAGATAGTTGATGGCTTTCCATTCTTCCAAGCCGCTGCCGACACGATAGCTGACGCTTGTATCAGGAATAAATGGATCATTGGCAGCTGCCAGGCTATATACGCCGGATGTGACAGTAGATACGAGTGGAGGAAGAGCCAGAGAAGTAGTTCCATATACATTGGATGACACGCCATTATTGGTAGAAGACAGGTAGGTAACAGGTGATTGTGGGGTGAGTGAAGTAGAGGTGCTGTATACATTGGCAGTAACACTGGAAGGGTTGAGGGTACGATTGGTATTTACAACAGTCGGACTGAATTTGTCACCCATGCCGCCGCTTGGGATATCTTTGAGCGAGATGATGGAATCTGTAGGATAGATAGCGCCAACTTTACTTGTTACCGGGCTCCATGCTGTTCTCCAGAATCCTTTGAGATAAAGGTCGTGTCCCTGAGCGATGGATTTTTTCCAGCGTTCTGCACGATTCGTATTGTCGGCATTCAGATCATCGGTTGAATCGCCATCTTCCGGAATACCGCCTTCGCCATAGTAGAACGATTTGGAATCGGCTGAACCGTTCATTGTCACCCAACCAGCGCGATTGGAGTTGATGGATTGGTCTGCATTGGGCCACTGGGCTATTGGTTGACGGATACCGTCAACGATCAGATCGGCGATGCCCCATTTCTCGGTAAATGTGCTGCCACCTTCAAATCCGGCAATATTCTGGATACCGAGGGCTGCTGCATCAATCTCGCGCAGCTTGCTGGCACTGATTGCAGGGTTTACACGAGCAGCTGCATCTGCACTAAGCGGTTTCCAAAGAGTGGAGTCGATGCCTTTGCCTGTAGTCAGGTTGACGGTCTCACCAGGGTAAGAACGGTAGATGACCGGTTTATCGGCTGTACCGGAATCCTGAGGGAACATATCGAGTGTAGCTGGAAGATTATAAGTTCCGCCTTTCACCCATACGGTTACACCGCCAGCAGGTAGAACGCCTTTATAAGCACGTACAGCGGATCTTGCTTTGGTGATGGATTTATAGGGCGCGTCTTTGGTACCTTTGCCTGTAACATCATTGCCTGTCAGGTCCACGTAGATATTGGCACCTGTCTGAACGATATTGCCGCTGCTGATCATTCGTGTTGAGGCTGCATAAGTTGTATGGGTTTGTACTGGCAGGAAGCTAACCAGTAATGCCGCTGATAAAGTGAATGCTGTCCATTTTTTGAAGTTCATCATGATGTATTCCCCCTGATATTATGGTTCCGGGATCTGCCCGGTAAATAAATTGAAAGGTAAGAACATTTTTACTTAACCCGTGAAAAGAAGAGTAAAAGTTGGAACGTTCAGCTTCATAGCTGAGTGACCATTTTGTCGAATGACCGGGTACAAAGGAGTGGAGATGGTTCTGCCGGCTTATCGTTGCCAGTAGTTCATAGGTGAAGTAAAAATGTTCCTTTCGACATAATTTAGTATATTACAACTTATAATGTCTGATAACCGCCAGAACTTCTTATTATTTATTAGAGGAAATAGAGTAAATTAATGGGAGAATGGTACGAATATAGTAGCTCCTTCCTATTACATAGCAAGCAAATACCAAACTAGGACCTCCAAAGTGGATGAAGATCCTGTATGTGCATACAAAAAGACCCCGGAATAGCCCGGAGTCTTCGTTGGTCGTACTAGTCTAGTATAGGAGGATGCCGAATTAGCGAGAACTCGATTGATAAGGGTCATAAACAAGACCAATTCGTGCATACACCTCGTTAATATCTGGAAATACAGACAATACAGCTGGATTGCGTGTATGCGGGGTAGCGGTTGATGTACTGCTGCCAAACCCCTGCAGATCGGTTAACCGGATATTCTGAATTCGTGTATTGTGCGCAATCATGACGACTCCTTTTTTGGGAGTAGCGATTGGTCCGGTATCGACCAGAATATTATCGAAGAACCTTGATCCATTCGGATACTGCGGATTCCAGTCAGGATCAAGCACATCGGGCCATAGATTATGCGTATTGTATCCATAGGTGGCAGCCAGCACAGTGCCGTAGCTTTTCCATGGTTCGGCAAAAGGATGCTTCTCGAGCAACGGCTGTGCCTGTTCGCTGTCCGGTGTATAGTTGCGCTGAATGCCCCGGTCGTCAATCTGCACCGAAGCGGCATTGATAATTAGATTGCCATAGGCCTGGTTATAATGTCCTCCGCCAAAAATAAAAGCTTTGGAGACATCGCTGATAATATTATTATAGTAGGTATCCCCGCTGTCTCCATCATCTGCGTAAAATCCATTGGCTCTTGGACTGTCATCAATATGGTTGTAGCGCAGCACATTTCCATAGGAGGACCAGTCCCTCGCGGTATAAAAGGCACCGGCATCTCCGTCGATCAGGGAAACATGATGTACCCGGTTGTATTCAAATAGCAGATCATTGCTGAATGCATAACGAATCCCGTGCTTGGGCATGTCATGCAGCAGATTATGCCGGATCGTAACCCCGATCGATTCGGTGATGATCATGCCTTCCAGATGGATCAGGTTGCCGATATCGTGAATATGATTGTTGACGATCTGGGTATGGGAAGGAATCAACTGCATTCGATCCCCTGCCTGACCGACACTGATCCCGAAGCTTCCTGTCTCATAGATATCATTGCTTCTGATGACATTGTCATGTCCGTAATAATCAAGAATGCCCCCACCGCCAACATTGCGGATGGTATTGCCTGCCATTGTAATATGATGGGAGTGCTTGAGTTCAATCCCGTTGTTCATGCCGCCTTCAATTGTCAGCCCGATGAACTGGATATAAGCAGCATCATTCATTTTGATAATCGGACCGGAACGATCGGCTACTATAATGTCCTGATTGGCAATATCACCGTTTGGATAGTAATAGATTTTGCGGTCTTTAAAGTCCAGTGCCCATTCGCCGGGTAGATCAATCTCATCCAGCAAGTTAACGGCCTGCCATTCTTCTTTGCCTGTGCCTACGCGGTACACCTGATTGGTTACAGTAGGCGGGTCCGGCTGTTCGGTGTATACATCCTGATAGACGCTATCCTGTACACGGTATACACTATTATCTACATTCTGCGCACTCGACGAACCTGCATAAGCATGGAGATGCACAGAAGGACCGGAAGCCGGTGGCTCTTCAACGCCAGGTGCCGCCTGACTCCATTTAGACCCGATGCCGCCTTCGGGTACATTAAGCAGCCGGATTAGATTGCGATCTGCGTCAATCTTTTGTACCTTGCTCATAACCGGATCAAAGTCTGTCCGCCAAAAGCCGCGCAGATACAGGGAATGACCTTGCTCTACCGAGTTCGCCCAGCGGATGCTGCGTGCTGTTCCGTCTGCATCCAGGTCATTGGTCGTAACGCCATCCTTTGGTTGACCACCAGGACCATAATAAAAAGACTGTGCATTGGCGGATCCATTCATGGTGGCCCAACCGGGACGTCCGCCGCCAACTCCCCGATTGGGATTCGGCCACTGGGATATCGGCTGTCGGGTTCCATTGACGATCAGATCGGGAATTCCCCACTCCTGGATAAAAGTTGTACCACCAGGGAATCCCTCAATATTCCGGATATCGAGCGCTGTCAGATCAAGCTCTCTCAGATCTCCGGCGTACACGTCAGGATGAACACGTGCAGCAGCTTCGGGAGACAGCTGGTTCCATGCGGTTGAAGGAATAACTTTGGCTGTAGTAATGACAGCTTGTTCGCCTGGATAACTACGGTAAATCACAGGGCTGCCTTCAGAGCCTGAATCCGTTTCCTGAAATTCAAGTGGAGCAGGCAGAGCATACTTGCCGCCTCGCATCCAGACAGTTATCCCGCCCTCGGGCAGCGTGCTGTAGGTGTCACGGATGACGGATCGTGCTTTGCCTAGTGTACGGTAGGGACGTTCCAGCGTACCATTGTTGAGACCGTCACTTCCGGTTGGAGAGAGATAGATGTTGACTGGTGTGACAGGAGCCAACCCGGAAGGAAGCTCATCTATACCTGCTTGATCGGCAGAAGATGTACTACCGGCAGCATGAGCAGGAACACTGGTAGACAATAAGAGCAGTATACTGGTCATCAGACACAGCAGCTGCAGTACATAATGACCGCGTTTCATTATTTCACTCCTTTTATAATAGAGAATATGAATAGAAGAACATAACTGCTTGGAGGCAGAAGTAGAGCAGGCTAAAGTATTACCTGGCATTGATATAATAAATTATAGTTGTTTTGAAACAATTTTATGCAAATTAATCCAAAAATATTATAAATATGATAAAATATAGCACTAAGTCTTTAAAATGAGATATTGATCAGTGGTTGTCAAAAAGCAGGATTTTTATTTGAAAATAGTTGTGAAACGGGCTCTTGAAGCGGATTGAAGCAGCAGGACGCCGGGTTATAATGAAGTAATACAGTAGATGATGTACTGAAGGCATAGAAGTATGTGGAAACAGGTATGGATTCGATATTTAAAAGACTGCCGGATCCATATATCCTGCATTAGATATAAAAAAAAGCTGCTGTACCGAAAAGGCACAGCAGCTCAAACGTTTTAGGATTAGGCGCGATCCAGCAGAGTCTGGTAAGTGGATGCATTCATACCTTTCACAAGACGAGTCAGCAGTTCTTTGGCTGCATCATAATCATCGGTATGGATAATGGAAGAAGATGTGTGGATATAGCGGGCACAAATACCGATAACGGTCGAAGGAACGCCGATGCCATTCAGATGAACAGCGCCTGCATCTGTTCCGCCCTGGGATACAAAGTACTGTACCGGGATATGATGGGTGCTGGCTGTATCCTGAATATATTCTACCATTCCGCGGTGGGTAAACATGGTCGGATCATAGATACGCAGCAATGCGCCTTTGCCGATGTGGCCGAAGGCATTGCGGTCTCCGGTCATATCATTGGCAGCGCTGCAGTCCAGTCCGAAGAAAAGATCCGGCTGGATCATTTGTGCAGCGGTGCGGGCGCCGCGAAGTCCGAGTTCTTCCTGCACGGTAGCGCCGGAATAGACGGTACCCCCGAGTGTTTCACCATGAAGCGTCTGCAGCAGTTCAATCGCGAGACCTACCCCGTAGCGGTTATCCCAGGCTTTGGCCATAATTTTCTTGGGATTGGCCATTGGAGTGAACTCGCAGACCGGGACGATCTGTAGACCGGGACGGATACCGAGCGATTCAGCTTCTGACCGGTCATCTGCACCAATATCAATATACATGCTGCGGATGTCTACCGGTTTGTTACGCTGTTCGGGACTGAGCAGATGGGTAGGCGTAGAGCCGACCACTCCTGTAATCGGTCCATCGTCAGTAATAATATGCAGCCGCTGTGCCAGCACGACCTGGCTAAACCAGCCGCCTAAAGGCTGGAACAGTACAAGACCCTGCTCCGTAATGCCTGTCACCATAAATCCTACTTCATCAAAATGTCCAGCTACCATCATTTTTGGTCCGCTTTCTTCACCGCGCAGCACACCAAACAAACTTCCCAGCCGATCCTGTACAAATTCATTGGTATACGCAGACATCTTTTCTTTGACCAGCTGACGCAGTTCCCGCTCAAAGCCAGAAACGGCAGGGAATTCAGTTAATTGTTTAAACATCTGAAGTGTGTGTTGATCCATTCGATTGTTCACTCCTTAGCATGATTTGGCTCATATCAGTATGAAGGCACTGTCGAAAAATGTCCAACCATCTTCATAACCTTTTGGTACATGTAACCATTTTTATTTCATCCAAAAGTGACTCTATCCTATCCTTCATGTACAATATATGGTATACCAGTATTTCTGTTATGAAATATTCTTATATAGTAAAAATAATCCAGTAGCAGAAAATGGATTTTGTCGAATCTGCTGACTGGTGCTTTTGAATCTATGAACCTGATGTAGGAGGTTTTTAATATATGCCGGCACGTAAGGAATCGATGCACGTTATCGCAGCTGTAAGATCCAACCTGGAATCATGCATACTTGGCAAGTCTTTTGAAATAGAGCTTCTGCTGACTGCTCTGCTCGCAGGTGGACATGTCCTGATTGAGGATGTTCCCGGTACAGGCAAGACGCAAATGATCAAGGCGCTCGCAAAATCAATGAGCGGTCAATACCGACGGATTCAGTGTAATCCGGATTTACTGCCGAGTGATATTACCGGCGTATCTATTTTCCATCCACGCGATGAGCAGTTTTATTTCCGGCCGGGTCCGGTAATGACCAATATCCTGCTTGCCGATGAGATCAACCGTGCTACAACCAAGACTCAATCAGCGTTGCTGGAAGTTATGGAAGAACGCAATGTTACGGTAGATGGAGAGACGCATCCGCTGCCGCATCCATTTATGCTGTGTGCGACCCAGAACCCGATTGATTTTGAAGGAACCTATATGCTGCCCGAGGCGCAGCTGGATCGGTTTATGATGAAGATTACGATTGGCTACCCAGATGAGCAGACCGAGAAAAATCTGCTGCTTCAGCAGGGAGCTGCAGGCCAGCCAGTGGATCGTCTGGAGCCTGTAACCGATATGCAGAGTATTGCCGATATCCAGCATGATATTCGGGGAGTGCATATGGACGAATCCGTCAGCGATTATCTGGTACGAATTATCCGTGCTACACGGGAACATCGTTCCGTGCTGCTGGGAGCAAGTCCGCGTGCTACACTGTCCTTTATGATGGCTGTCAAAGCCTATGCTTTTATTCATGAACGCGATTTTGTGCTGCCTGATGATGTAAAGCGTCTCGCACCTTATATTATCGGTCACCGTATTCTGCCTCGTCCGGAAGCCCGGATGGAGCGGATGGGCGCAGACCGGATTATGCATCAGATTCTGGAGCAGATCCCGGCTCCCGTATCGGTGGGGCCATAATATCATGAGAGCATTATTTTCGTATTTGCGGCTCAACCTGCAGCGCCAGCACCAGCCGTCCAAATTATGGCTTGTTGTGCTGGTATGGATCGGTTGTCTATTGTATATGCTTTTTCAGGGTGGCAAAACGTCGGTCATGTTATTTTCCATGGTGACACTGCTGTCCCTGTATCTGATTGGCGGAGGCTTTCGCGGCGTGGGACGCGCGCGGGGCAGCCGTCATTTGTCTATCGGCGGTGATCATAGCGAAATTATTCATGCAGGTGATCAGGTACAAGTTCGCCTGAATGTAACGATTCCGGGATTCCTGCCACTGCCTTATGTGATTGTTCGCGAGACACTCAAGCGCCATAACGGCGAATCCTGGTCTTTTGAGGAGAGTCTGATTCCGAGTATGCGTGGCAAGGGAGAGCTGCTGTTCCAGACGCCGCCTCTGGAACGTGGACGTTATCGTTTTTATGGAACGGAATGTATCAGTGAAGATATTTTTGGATTATTGGAGAACAGAGGCAAGTTCAATGCACCAGGTGAGTTTCTTGTGCTGCCACGAACGGTTTTTGTTCCTTACTGGGAAATGGGTTCAAGACACTCCCGTCTTGGCGGACAGCAGACATCGCAGCTGATGTCCCGGCCGGAGACGAATCAGATTAATGGCGTACGCGACTACGTATATGGTGACCGTATTTCCCGTATTCACTGGAATGCCACAGCACGTACCGGCATCTGGAAATCCAAGGAGTTCGAGCACGAGGCATTGCCGAAGACCGTGCTGGTATTGGATGGTATGGCTGAACATTACGAGTCGGGTGCCCAGTTTGAATTGGCTGTCTCGGTCGCTTCTTCGATGCTGGAATATGGTATGCGTGAGCGTATGGGAATGGGACTCTTTACAATCGGTGAAGAAAATTATTCATTCCTGCCGACGGATCACGCTTCCGACTGGCACCGGATGCAGGTACATCTGGTCGATATTATGTCAGATGGACGTGGAGAGATGCTGCACAAACTGGAAAAGGATGCACGTCTGTTCCCTGCAGGTTCGCTCTTTGTTCTGATCAGCCCGCTCCAGGGAGATAAAGCCTGGGAAGCGTTCCAGTTTGCAAGACTGCGTCAGATGAATCCGGTACAGATCCGGATTGAGAGCCCGGATCAACAGGGAAATGGACAGGAGAATACGGTTGATCCTGTACGGGGAATGTCCAGCTATACGCTGAATTCGCTGGATCAGCTACCGCTGGTTTTAGGAGGTAGAACCCTATGATGAAATGGTGGAGCGGTATTCGAAGCTCCTGGTATTACTCACTGTGTCTGCTGTGGGTAATGATTATTGCTTATCAATGGATTCAATATGCAGCAGACATCTGGTATACCGAGACGACGCTGCTCGTACTCGGAACGATGGCTGCTGTTGCGGTTATAGATATTATACTGCCGGTGAATGCCTGGTACCGACTGCTGATCAAGCTGGTCGCTGTGATTGTGGTGGTCTATTATGCCCTTGACTATAATGGGATCTTTTTCTGGCAGCCGGGCGAGTCTTTCACTTCAAATCTGGAGCTGTTCATTGAGACGCTTCGGTCGTATGTATGGTTTGTCATCTCAGCCTGGGTGTTGCTAGAGGTGTCCGCGCGTATTGGTACGTCGCGTCGGGCGATTATTATGTTCGTTGGTACGAATATTCTGGCGCTCGCGGTACTGGATTCTTTTACTTCGGCGACATTATGGCAGGAAGTGGCATGGGTCGTATTTGCAGGAATGGGCTGGCTTGTTAGTAATCATTTCCGTTATTTTCAGGAAAGATTCCCCAAGGGCTGGAAGCATCTTCGTAAATACCCGCTAAAAATTATATTCAATATTGCGGTGATTTTTTCAATTGTACTGCTCGCCGGAATCAATATGCCGGAGATTCAACCGACACTCAAAGATCCATATACCGCCTGGAAAAATTGGCGCGGGGAGTCGGTAATTACGATCAATGGATCCAGTCCGCTGAATGGCCAGGGTGCTTCGTCCGGTTACAGCCGGGAAGACTCCAATCTGGGTGGCGGATTCAACTTTGACTATACGCCGGTAATGACAGTAAACACTACTAGCCGTAGTTACTGGCGCGGGGAGACCCGACTGGCTTATTCGGGTACAGGCTGGATTGATCGTTCCAGTAATGGCTGGAGGGAATTGGATCCGGTAGAAGCTGGCGACAATCTGTCCCTGGATGAAAGTTCGGATGTAGAGAAGCGTACAGTCAAGCAGCAGGTCAAAATGCTGTCCGACAATAAGACGACATATCCGGTGCTATTCGGTGCTTATACGATTGCCCGTATCGAAGACGTGAATGGTGGGGACGATACGAGCCAACTGGACTGGCGCAGTAACAATGGGGAAGTTCACTGGAGCCAGACCCGGCAGAATCGCCAGTATCCCGAATCCTATTCGCTCGTCTCCCGAGTACCGGTTGTTCCGATAACCAAGCTTGAAAATGAAACCTATAATCAGCTGTATGAAGGCAAATCACTGGAGCCGTATTTGCAGGTTCCATCGGATTTCCCCAAACGGGTCAAAGATCTGGCGAAGGAAGTAACGGCTTCGGCAGAGACGCCTTATCGCAAGATCGAGCTGCTGCAGCAGTATTTGCAAAACAATTACGCCTATACCAACAATCCCGATTTGTCCCGTAAAAAAAGCAGCGACTTTGTCGATAGCTTTTTGTTTGAGATTAAAGAAGGATATTGTGATTATTATTCCACCGCTATGGTTATGATGGCACGTTCGCTGGATATTCCGGCACGCTGGGTAAAAGGTTATGCTCCTGGTCAGGCATCCGGTTATGTCACCAATGACTATTTCCCGGACGGAGCGACGGAATATACCGTAACCAATGCAGATGCCCATTCCTGGGCAGAAATTTATTTTGCCGGTTATGGCTGGATTCCGGTCGAAGCAACACCAGGATTTGATATGCCGCTGCTGACTGAGAATGTACAGACACCAGCAGCAACTCCGGATACACCGGAGCCGGAAGCAGAAACGCAGCAGCCGGAAGCAAAAGATACCAAGACACCGGTACAAGCTTCTGATTATACTGTGCATCCTGCGATCATCTGGAGCGCATTGGTTCTGATCGCTGCCTGGGCGGGATTTATGCTGTATCGTTATCGCCGCCAACTCAAAGCTGCATACATGCGTATACGCTATGGAGAACCGATGACACCACAGCAAAAAGTCATGGAGGAATCCAAGCGCTGGCTGAGCTGGATGAAGCGGCATGGCATGGACCGTCAATCCCATGAGACGCTGAGAGAATCCGTAAGCAGGTGGCGGGAAATGCGTCCCGAGCTGGGCGGAGTACTGGATAAGATGCTGGCTCTGTTCGAACGGGCGAAGTATAGTCCGGAAGTTGTCACCGAGGACGAATGGGTATCCATGAAACAGTATGTACAGGATTTACGAAAGTTATGGCGCAAATCTGCCGCAAAGTAGTATAATGAATAAAGTGCGTATTGGACGATCTCGATAGAGTATTATCCTTTATTGTATTATGGTCACAAAAGAGCCAGAGTATCCCGATCAAAAAAATACCATGAAGTTCAAAATAACGCCGCATAGCGGCGTTTCTTTTTGTCAGAGTGGTTAAATTTATGATATAGTTTGTCGTATGAAATCGAGGTGAATAAAGCTTGTTTGAATTGCTCATTCCTAAATTACGTGTAAACACTGTATTTGATATTAATCTGGAAAAGCTGTACGCCCAGGGGTATCGGGGGATTATTACGGACCTTGATAATACACTGGTTGGTGCCAAATCACCTGCAGCTACGCCTGAACTGATAGAATGGTTCGCCAAAGTAAAAAAGTACGGATTTGAACTGATTATTGTATCCAATAATAAAATGGACAGGGTGTCCCTGTTTGCGACTCCGCTGGATATTAAGTTCGTGCATGCAGCACGTAAGCCGTCCAATGCCCCTTTCCGGAAGGCGATGAAATTGATGAACTGCCGCGATGATCAGACGATCGTTGTGGGGGATCAGCTGTTGACGGATGTGTATGGAGGGAATCGTCTGGGCTTATTCACAGTTCTGGTGCTGCCTATCGCTCTCAATGAAGAGGGCTGGCGAACCCGGTTTAATCGTCAGGTGGAACGGCTGGCAAGAACAAGACTTCGCAAAAAAGGCTTATGGTCTGAGGAGGAACGCAATAAATGACAGAATTGAGCGGATTAACCGCTGGAACCAAATGCAGCGGCTGCGGTATCGTGCTGCAGACCGAATCCCCGGATCATCCGGGCTATATACCGGCACAGGCGCTTGAACGGACACCACTGCTGTGTCAGCGCTGTTTCCGTATACGCAACTACAATGAATCGTCGACAGTAACGGTAGATCAGAGTGAATTCTTACGTCTGCTTGGTCAAGTAGGGGAACAGGATGCTCTGGTAATCCATATTGTCGACCTGTTCGATTTTCATGGCAGTGTTATCTCGGGATTGCAGCGCTTTGTAGGCAATAACCCGGTAGTGCTCGCTGTGAACAAAACGGATCTGCTGCCCAAAGTAACCAACTGGAACAAAATCCGTAACTGGGTTCAGAAGGAAGCCAAGGAGCTCGGACTCAAAGTAGAAGATATCGTACTGTGCAGTGCCAAGCAGAATACCGGCTTTGACCGTCTGCTGGATATTGTCGGTTCGGTGCGTGGTAACCGTGATGTGTACGTAGTCGGAGCAACCAATGTCGGCAAATCAACACTGATTAACCGTCTGATCTCCGATTATAGTGATCTGGAAGAAGAGTTGACCACTTCCCGTTATCCGGGTACCACACTGGATACGGTAAATATTCCGCTGGATGATGGCCACTATATTATTGATACACCGGGAATTGTATATGAATCCCGTTATACCGAGCTGGTAACCAAGCAGGATCTGGCAGCGATTATGCCGGACAAACCGCTCAAGCCGCTCGTGTATCAATTGAATGAAGGGCAATCGCTGTTCTTCGGTGCTATGGCACGATTTGACTTTGTGCAGGGAGGGCATCAGTCCTTTACCTTCTATTTAAATAATCGTCTCAAAATCCACCGGACCAAGCTGGAACGTGCAGACGAGCTGTTTGCTAATCATGCAGGGGTTATGCTGGCTCCGCCGGTCAAAGCGGATCTGGACAAGCTGCCGGCATGGACACGCCACGAATTGCGTATTCCAAAAGGCAAAAAACCGACAGATATCTTTATCTCCGGACTGGGCTGGATCAAAGCCAACAGTACGGAAGGTGCGCTGGTCGCTGTACACCTGCCAAAAGGCGTAAAAGTGATGATGCGTCCGTCGCTGATCTGATCATCTCTAAGTTATGAGGAGGATGAGAATAATGACTGACCGGAATCAGGAAAATAAATCAAATGCTCTGCTGCTGGGAGTTATGGGTGACCCAATCGGTCATTCCATGTCTCCGGTTATGCATAATATTGCGCTCGAAGCAGCCGGACTGCCTGGAATGTATGTACCGCTCCATGTAAAGCCCGATCATCTGGCCGAGGCGGTCATCGGTGCCAAAGCGCTTGGGTTTGCAGGCTTTAACGTTACGATTCCACACAAAGTAGAAATCATGAAGCTGCTTGATGAGCTGGATGAATCGGCCATCAGCTGCGGTGCAGTGAATACGGTGGTTATTCGTGATGGTCGCATGAAAGGCTACAATACCGACGGTATCGGCTATGTACGCTCTCTTCGCGAAGAAGCGGGCGAGCTGACTGGCAAGCAGGTTACCGTTCTCGGTGCGGGCGGAGCAGCCCGGGGAATTATCTACGCGCTGCTCAAGGAAAAAGTAGCCGGGATTACGATCATCAATCGTACAGTCGATAAAGCTGTGCAATTGATCGAGGAGCTGAATACATCCGGTGCAGCAATGCAGACAGCCACATATGAAGAGCTGGAGCAGTATCTGCCGCAGACCGATATACTCATTAATACGACCTCGATCGGAATGCATCCGAATGTGGACGAGACGCCTGTGGCAGCCGAGCAGATTCCGGAAGGCATTATTGTCAGTGACCTCATTTACAACCCGATGGAGACGCGTCTATTGCGTGAAGCACGTACCCGGGACTGTCGTACGGTAGGCGGCCTGGGCATGTTCATCTATCAGGGCGCGTATGCGTATGAATACTGGACAGGGCAGGATGCACCGGTCTCACTGATGCACAGTGCGGTGCTGGAAGCTCTGAACCACGAAAATCATTAATTATAATTAAGGGGATATTCAATGTTAACTGGAAAACAAAAACGTTTTTTGCGCAGTCAGGCGCACCATCTCGATCCGATTTTCCAAATCGGCAAAGCCGGTATGAATGAAGGAATCGTTCGTCACGTAGTTGATGCGATCGAGACGCGCGAACTGATGAAGGTATCTGTACTCAACAACTGCCTGGAAGAGCCAAAAGATCTGGCAGAGCAGCTGGCTGAAGGTGCAGGTGCAGAACTGGTACAGGTAATCGGTCGTACGATCATTCTGTACAAAGAGTCCAAAGATCACAAGCAAATCGAACTGCCAAGAGGTTAATACAGGCAGCCGGTCTGCAGGAATAAAAAATGATTCGGTGGTGGGTTCATGAAAGTCGGTATTATGGGAGGTACATTCGATCCTGTGCATATCGGGCATATGCTGGCCGCAGAGGCTGCGCTGGAAGGCTGCGGACTGGATGAAGTCTGGTTTATGCCGTCACATGTTCCGCCGCACAAGCATGCGGCCGGCGTGAGCGGTGAACAGCGTCTGGAAATGGTGGAGCAGGCAATTGGCACCAATCCGGCATTCCGTACGCTGGATATCGAGCTGGTACGCGGTGGTATATCCTATACGATTGAGACCATTCGTGCGCTGCAAGAGCGATATGACCAGCACGAATTCTACTTTATTATCGGAGCGGACATGGTGAATTCGCTGACCGAATGGCATGGTATCGAAGAACTGGCCGAACGTCTGACATTTGTCGGCGTGGGACGTCCGGGTTCGGTTATTCATACAGAGACGATGCCTGCCTATCTGCAGCCGCGGGTGATACTGGTCAATATGCCACAGGTGGATATCTCTTCCACAGACATCCGTGAACGTCTCGCTGCCGGAAAAACAATTCGTTATATGGTGCACGATCATGTGTATGAATATATCAAGAGGAGTGGCATCTATGAATCTGACACGCGCTGAACTCATTCAATCCGTCTCCTCTCAAATGCCGGAAAAACGCTGGCGCCATACCGAGGGGGTCATGCAGTCTGCTGTTGTGCTCGCCCGGCGTTATGGAGCCGATCCCGACAAGGCTGATATTGCCGCTATTCTGCATGATGTAGCCAAATACTGGCCGAGTGACCGTCAGGAGCAACTGCTTCGCGACAAGGCGCTCAATGATGAACTGCTGTTATACGACAAGCCGCTATGGCATTCGGAGATCGGTGCTTATGTCGCCGAGACCGAATATGGTATTGAGGATACGGAGATCCTCAATGCGATCCGCTATCATACCTCCGGCCGTGTAGGCATGACGACTCTCGAAAAGGTCATCTGTCTCGCGGATTATATTGAACCTGGTCGCGATTTCCCGGGAGTCGATCATATTCGCCGTCTGGCGGAGACCAGTCTGGAAGCCGGACTGGTTGCAGGATTTGATTCCACGATTAATCTGCTGCTCGCGCGGCGTCAGGTGATTTACCCGTTAACCGTTTTGTCCAGAAATGATCTGGTCAAACAACTTGAATTGGAGGGAGAACTTTAAATGGCATTAAATCCGGAACAATTGCTGCAAATGACAATTGACGCAGCCGAAAGTATAAAAGCTCACGACCTGGTGGCACTGGACCTGAGAGGAATCTCACTGGTAGCCGACTATTTTGTAATCTGTCATGGTAATTCCGATACTCAGGTACAATCGATTGCATCCGAAGTACGCAAGCGCGCGCATGACGCCGATGTAGTTATCCGTGGTATGGAAGGTGTAAATGCTGCACGCTGGATACTGATTGACCTTGGTGATGTGGTAGTACACATTTTCCATCGCGATGAGCGTGAATATTACAATATCGAGCGTCTGTGGTCTGACGCCAAAGTGGTGGAGAAAGTATGAGCCTGGAAGCAGGAACCATTGTTACGCTTCCCATAGGGCGTGAAGTATCCCCGTATGGCTTCTTCCTGCTCGATGGTGAACAGGAGGTCTTGATGCACTACAGTGAATTGATCGGCAAAGTAAAAGTAGGCGACCAGGTAGAGGTCTTTATTTTCCATGATACCGAAGATCGCCTGGCGGCTACCATGAAAAAGCCGCTGCTGACCTTCGGTGAACTGGGCAAGCTCAAAATTGCCGATCTGCATCCGCGTCTGGGTGCATTTCTGGAAATGGGACTGGGACGCCAACTGCTGCTGCCAATGAGTGAACTGCCGGAGAAGCCCGAACTGCGTCCGCAGATCGGTGACGAAGTCTATGTGGTGATGCAGCATGATCGTCAGGGTCGTCTGCTGGCCCGTCTTGCAGGTGAAGAAGAGTTCAGTCCGCTGGTATTCCATGCACCATCCACCTGGATGAATGAGTGGGTGGAAGCACTGGTATACAAGCCGCTGCAAATGGGTACTTTTGTACTCGTAGATGGCGGTGTACTCGGTTTTGGTGCACTGGGTCTGATTCATCAGAACGAGCGCAGCCGGATGCTGCGTCTTGGTGAGCGGGTCAAAGTCCGTGTAACCCAGGTACGTGAAGAAGACGGACGTCTCAATCTGTCCATGATCCAGCGCAAGGAAATCGGACGTGACGAAGATTCGCAGCGTCTGCTCTCCTTCATGATGGATCGTCCGGACAATGCGATGCCGTATTCGGATCGTACCCCGCCTGATGTGATCAAGCAGCGCTTTGGGATCAGTAAGGCAGCCTTCAAGCGTGCTCTGGGCAAGCTGATGAAAGAAGGCGTAGTCGTACAGGATCAGAACTGGACACGTATGGTGGACAAGGATGCTCCTGCTGCTGAAGGATCGCCGGAATCCCAGTAATACAATGAACGAATGATTTCCAATACAGACGGAAAGGCGAGGACTGCCTTATGCAGTTCGAGCCTTTCTGTTTTTGCATCAGCCCGAAATACGGACGTGCAAAAACAGGGAAGGACGGTTAAATTAGTGCCATACCGTAAGTTTGCCTATGTATATGATGAATTGATGGAAGATATGCCTTATCCGGACTGGCTTCGTTTTGTACGTGAGGTCTGGGATCGCTACGGAATGCCGCGTACTGTAGCGGAGCTGGGCTGTGGTACAGGCAGTATTACGATTCCACTGGTGAATTCCGGCTTTCGGATGACAGGGATTGATTTGTCTTCGGACATGCTGTCGGTTGCCCGTGACAAAATGGAATCGACCCCGCAGGGACACCGATTGTTTCAGGATGGCAGTGTACAGTGGATTTGCCAGAATATGACGAGTTGGCAGATGCCGGAACTCGTAGACAGTGTTATTTCTTTTTGTGACTGTCTCAATTATCTGACCGAACCGGAAGATGTGATTCATACGTTCCAGTCGACCTATAATGGTCTCAAGCCAGGTGGTACTTTTATTTTCGATGTGCATCATCCGAATACGCTGCGTCGTTATGATGAAGAGCAACCATTTATGCTGGATGACCGGTCGATCTCTTATTTATGGACTTGTGAGTATAATGGGGCACGCACAGAGATTGAGCATCATTTGACTATTTTTGCCCGGGTTAGTGAGGATAGTCAGTCTCTCTATGAGCGTTTTGAAGAAGTGCATATTCAGCGTTCGTATGAACAGGAGTGGCTGACTACCGAGCTGTACAAAGCAGGATTCCGCGATGTGAAATGCTATGCCGACTTTGAATGGGTAGAAGCAGGCGATGATGCAGCCCGTTTATTTTTTGTTGCGGTAAAGTAATCGGATTGTGATAGAATAATGGGATAATATGTAAGTTTGAAGCTCCTGAATTATAGGAGCTTTTTTATTTTGATAGCGGAATTCATTACATATTAGAGTAGCTGACAAATTGAGAAAAATGATGATATTTGTCGAAGCATGAATTGTGTATAATAAACATATTAGATAGAATCCTGCAACAAGCAAATAATCCGGTGAATTCAATGCTACGATGATGGGGACGAGAGATGCAGACGATTACTCAGACACTGTTGAACAATCTTACCTTTTTGACGACTGTACTTTTTTTTGGCAATCTTTTTTTGAAATTTATTGAGCAGAAATTATATAAAGTGAAATGGCTGGTTCCGCTGCTTGCCGGGGTGTTTGCAGGACTCATCGGGATTTGTATGATGAGCTTTTTCTCTATCCGCTTGAATGAAGGAACCAACACGGTTATGGTGGATTTCCGTCAGTTGGCTATTATGATTTCCTTTTATTATGGAGGATCATGGAGTGGTCTGATTTCGGCAGTAATTATAGGGATATATCGTCTGTTCAGTGGTGAGTCTTTGCAATTCAGTTCCTGGATCGGCTTTGGCAATGCGATGTTCACCTATGTAGTAACTTCATTGTGTATGCGCAAGCAGCGCGAAGTATCGCTAAAAGTATGGTTCAGAGCGATCATCGCTACATTGCTCGTCTATATTGTTGCCGTCACCATTTTGCAGGCAATAGAACATATTATGATGAATCTGTTGTTTGGACTGCTGTATATTTGTGCCGGTCTGTTCGCTTATTATATTATCCGCTATATTCAGCGAGCGGATGATACATTGATGAAAACCCGGCAAGCAGCCAATCATGACTTTTTGACCAAACTCTACAATCCGCGTGCTTTTGACCGTCTGTTCCGGCAGACGATTGAAGAAGCCAAGGAGCAGCAGCAATCCTTTGCATTGGTAGTAGTAGATATCGATTTTTTTAAAAAAATTAATGATAATTATGGACATCTGAATGGAGATACGGTACTGGTTCAGGTAGCCGAGGTGATCGGACGAACGATTCGTGCTGGAGATTACTGCGCCCGTAAAGGCGGAGAAGAGTTTGCAATTATCCTGAAGGACTGTAATGAACAGGAGGCACTGGATCTCGCCGAGCAGATTCGGGCTGCCATGGCACAGCATACTTTTGTACTGGAGGAAGGTCAGGATATTCATCTGACCATCTCGCTTGGAGTCAGCTGCTATCCATTAACCGATCCGACCCGATTGTTCCGTGAGGCTGACCGGGCGCTATATGAAGCGAAGGGGAATGGACGCAATCGGGTTGAACTGGCAGTTCGCTCAGTAGAAGAATAGATTATTATCAAAAAGGCTGTCCACTCCTGATGCTTACAGGAGAGACAGCCTTTTTGATGAGTATACTTTTATTTATGATACATAACGAATACATGGAAAGGAGCAATGGTCATCTAGATAATCGATTCCAGTGGAACTGGAAGTTGTTTTTTCTGCAAATCAACTCTGCCTGAGAAGAAGGTCGCACCACCGCCCATATCGGACAGACGATCCGGAGTCAGCGCATTGACCAGATGAGCAGGCTGATGATCGGAAGTATCCGCCCATAATCCTTGACTGACGACCACGCCAGGCAGTACGGTCTCTCCTACAGCGGCAATCAATTCACAGGAGCCATACTGGTTGGACACAATAACGGTATCACCATCCATAATTCCTTCATTTTCGGCATCAGCCGTATTCAAAAACAGTCGCGGCAGTTTTTCCATACCGGCATGCTTGGCATTATTCGAGAAGGTAGAGTTCAGGAAGTTATGCGTTGGTCCCGGTACAAAAATATAATTATGGCGATCCTGTTCCTGAAGCGGAATATACGTAGGCAGTGGTGGCAATCCTATTTGGGCCATGGTACTGGAGTAGAGTTCTACTTTGCCACTTGGTGTCTCCAGGCGTTCCGGATAGATCGCCGAGCGGTTTGCCTTGATATAATGATTGTCCTGCAGTGCATCATAATGAATCCCCTGTAAATACGGGTTAGCCGGATGATCCAGAGCCTGGCGGATCATCTGTTCATCGCTGTCCTGCAGCTCCGGTTCTTCAAATCCCATTGCTGCTGCCAGCAGACGAAATACTTCGGTATTGGACTTGCTCTGTCCGTACGCTTCGATAATCGGCTGTCCAAGCTGCATGTAGTGGTGCCAGTAAGACGTATAGAAGTCCAGATTCTCGAACGAAGAGGTAGCAGGCAGTATAATATCGGCATAAGCTGCTGTCTCTGTCAAAAACAGATCATGCACTACTGTAAAGAGATCTTCCCGTTCCAGCCCTTGACGTACCTGTGCAGCGCGTGGCGCTACGACAGCCGGATTGCAGCTGTATACATAAAGGGAATGAACAGGCGGCTGCGTGTCGGTTAGTGCCCGACCCAGCTGATTCATGTTAAAGGAGCGCGTATTCCGGTTTTGCAGCAGATCCGGACGTTGCAGGGCTGCTGCATTATGAGTCAGATAAGCAGAGTTGGAACGAATGGCTCCACCACCGCGTACCAGCCATTGTCCGGTCAATACGGATAGACAGGTAATGGCACGGGTATTCATGCCACCATTGTCATGATGCTGTAATCCATTGCCGATACGAATCATGGCTGGCGAAGTCTCGCTGTACATTCGTGCCAGTTTGTAAATATCATCCACAGGAACGCCTGTAATTCCGGATACAGTCACCGGATCATACGATTGCACATGCTCACGCAGTTCTTCATGACCAACTGTATAATTATGCAGGAAATGTTCATCCACCCGATTCTCGGCAAATAATATATGCATCAGGCCAAGTGCCAGTGCTGTATCCGTTCCGGGTAGTATGGGGATAAACCAGTCTGCCATCCGGCCGGTCTGATTACGGTGTACATCGATGACAACGATTTTGGCACCCTGTTTGCGTGCCTGCTGGGCGAGTGTGATCTGGTGCATATTGGTACTGACTGCATTGATGCCCCACAGGATAAATAGCCGGGTATGCACCGTATCTTCCGGATCGGTTCCGATACTGCCGCCCATCGTATATTTAAAACCGGCACCTCCAGCAGCTGTACAGATCGTCCGCTCAATCTGACTGGCTCCCAAGCGATAGAAGAACCGGCGATCCATGCCTTCCGCGTTAATATTGCCCATGTTGCCGTAAAAACTATATGGAAGAATGCTCTCCGGTCCATGCTCGGTGATCAAGCTTTTCCAGTGTGAAGTAATGGTCTCGATTGCCTCATCCCAGGTAATCGGTTCAAACTGGCGACTGCCTTTGGGACCTACACGTTTGAGCGGCTGGGTAAGACGCTGCTCATCATAGATCCGTTCGGCCATATGTCGTACTTTATTGCATATATTGCCACGGGTTACCGGATGTTCGGGATCGCCGGCGATTTTGGTGATTTTGCCATTTTCCTTGTGAACGAGCAGTCCACACTGATCCGGACAGTCCAGCGAGCAGACCGTTTTGAAGATGCCATCCGGTTGTTGAATATAAGCAGACATGAATCACTGCTCCTTTCGATAGGGGGTTCTTTATAAGGTATGCAGAGATATTTATCTACTACCATTGCACTGACAAGTGCACATGAAAATATAAAAATGTTATAAGTCGACAGAATTAGTCAGGATTATACTGCTACATATCATAGCTTGTTCATTATAATTGCACAATCCTATTATTGAATTAATCATGCCAATAGATAGTAATCTATAATAAAATTGTAAAATTAATACAAACTGACGTAGAATAATGTGTACACTGAAAGCAGGGAGGGACAGCGGTGAAGAATCGAATTTTATTAATAGAAGATGATGTATCGATCAGTGAATTGATTCAGACGCAGTTGATCAAAGAAGGATTTGATATGAGCTGTGTTTATGACGGAGAACAGGCCCTTGAAGCATTTTCGGAAAAGTCATTTGATATGATTTTGCTTGATTTGATGCTTCCGAAACTGGATGGAATTGAAATTCTAAAAATTATCCGGGCGCAAAGTACTGTGCCTGTATTGATTATGTCTGCCAAAGATGGAGATCTGGATAAGGCTCTTGGTCTGGGATTTGGAGCAGATGATTATCTATCCAAGCCATTTTCCATGATTGAACTGACAGCCAGAGTCAAAGCCAATATCCGCCGTGCGCAGCAGTATTCTGCTCCAGTAACTCCTGCCGAGAATCAAGACAATATACATATTGGTGAACTCAATCTGAATACGAATAATTATACGGTCTACAAAAATGAGTACGAAATCAAACTAACTGCCAAAGAATTTCGGATTCTGCAACTATTCATGACCCATCCAAAAAAAGTATTTACCAAAGCCCAACTATATCATCTGGTCTGGCAAGAAGATTACTACGGCGACACCAATGTGATTAACGTACATATGAGAAGACTGCGCGAGAAGATTGAAGATGATCCGTCTACCCCAAAATATATCCAGACGTTATGGGGAATCGGCTATAAGCTGGGAGAGTTCTAGATGAATATCATTGGGGCCATTATTATTGTTATGCTTCTGCTGCTCGTTGTTTTCCAGCAGCATCGTTATAGACAGCAGCAGGCCAATCTTCTATATGCATATACCAAATTAAAAGCAATTACCGATCAGCATACCGACGAGAAATTACTGCTGCAGACCGAAGATGTTCATTTGAAAGCGCTGCTTACTGAAATGAATCGACTGCTGGATCACAACCGCAAGACAACAGCCTCTTATTATCAAATGGAAATATCTATCCGCAAAATGCTCTCCAATATATCTCATGATCTGCGTACCCCACTGACAGTAGTGCTTGGTTATCTGGAAATCATATTGAATGACCCCGATCTCACCCGAGCCGAAGTGGATGTTTTGCTTGCCAAAGTTCACCACAAAACAATAGAAGTGCTTCATTTAATGAATAAGTTTTTTGATCTGGTCAAACTGGAATCTGGCGATCACGAGATTGAGATTTCCCAAATCGATGTCAGTGAAATTTGCAAAGCCAATATATTAGGCTTTTACGATATTCTAACAGCGCAGGAGATAGAAGTTGTGATTGATATTCCAGAAGATCAACCTCTTATGGCATATGGTAACGAAGAGGAACTGCACCGTATCCTGAATAACCTGCTATCCAATGCGATTCAATACGGAAGTGACGGACATGTACTGGGACTATCGGTGTATCGGCATAATGATCAGCATATAGGCATCGATGTATGGGACAAAGGCAAAGGAATCGGCGAGAAACATCAGGATCGTATCTTTGAGCGAATGTATACGCTGGAAGATTCCCGAAATCGACTGTACCAGGGAAGTGGACTGGGACTGACTATTACCAAACGGCTTGTAGAGAAAATGGGCGGTGATATTTCGGTCATCAGTAAGCCTGATGAAAAGACCGTATTTACTGTGCTGCTCAAATGTCATTTGTAATATAGACGGGTAACAGCTTCGTGGTATACAGCGAATCAGGAAATTAAGAAATAAGTAAGGGTTGATTAATAAAAAAGCAATTTCACTCCTGTAAAGTAAAAGTATCAGTCATCCATTACATGGAGGAGGTAAATCCATTGACGTATCTGATCAAAACGTATCAGTTAAGTAAAAGCTATGATGGTCATGCAGTAGTCTCCAATTTGAATATGAATGTCCAAAAAGGAGAGATCTACGGTTTGCTCGGACCCAACGGTGCAGGCAAAACAACAGTCATGAAAATGATGACCAATCTGATCAAGCCATCCAGTGGCGAAATCGAGATATTCGGCGAGACAGTAACCGAGCATTCCTATGAGATGCTGAAAAGAATCGGTAGTATAATCGAGTTTCCTGTGTTTTATGAAAAATTGAGCGCACGTGAGAATTTGCAGCTGCACTGCGAATATGCCGGCTATTATGATCATCTGGCGATAGAAGAAACACTCACACTTGTCAATTTGCAGGCAGTCAATAACAAACCGGTCAAAAGTTTCTCGCTGGGCATGCGTCAGCGTCTTGGGATCGCTCGTGCAATTATTACCAAGCCGGAGCTGCTGATTCTGGATGAGCCGATTAACGGGCTTGATCCTATAGGTATCAAAGAGCTGCGTGGTCTGTTTCAGACGCTGTGTCATGAGTACCGGATGACTATGATCATTTCCAGTCATATTCTGAGTGAAGTAGAACAGATCGCCGATACGATCGGTGTAATCAACCAGGGTCAGCTGATAGAAGAAATTACTGTAAAAGAGATCCATGAGCGTTATACCGAATATATCGAAATTCGGAGTGATGATATACAAAAAGCAGTGTATGTACTGGAGGAAATCCTGTGTATCGATAATTTCAGGGTGATGGATGGTGGCTGGATACACATCTATACGTTGTCTCTACCACAAACGGAAATTGCCAAACAATTCATTCTGTATGGTATTCATATCGAGGAAATAAAGAAAAAAAGCCTTTCGCTGGAAGATTATTTTATCCATCTGCTGGATAGGGGATTACAACATGCTTAAATTAATCCGCCTTGAAATTAAAAAATATCAATTGTGGCGTTACATAAAGGGCGTACTGATTGCGAATCTCTGCTTTTTGGCACTTCTGGTATTAATCTATGTAATGGAGACCAGAAGCAGTCGTATTCCTTTTGAGAGCTATGATATGGCATTTCTGATTATTGACAGTGTAGTACGGGCGACTTTCACTGTATTTGCTGCAGTGCTGATCGCAAAACTGTTTTTGGAAGAATACAAGACCGGGTCGATCTCTGTGCTGTTTATGTATCCGATCAAAAGACAGAAGCTGATGATTGCCAAGGTACTGTTAATCATGATATTCACTTTTGCTACAATCTTTTTGTCGAATCTGGTGCTGGGCGGATTTTTTTTATCTGATGAACCAGATGCTTCATTTTTTGGCTGAACCGATGACGCTTGGTATATTTATGCATAACTTGCGGAATATACTGATTAGTGCGCTGGCTTCTGCCGGTATTGGTCTGATTCCGTTATATATCGGAATGCACCGCAAATCGGTACCAGCTACACTCGTATCCGCAGTATTGATTGTTGGTGTTACGAGTGCCACAAGTAATGATTTCTCCATGTTCTCTATCACAGCTGTCCCGGTGAGTCTGGCTGTTGTAGGGCTGCTGTCTGCCTATCTATCCATTCGCAATGTAGAGACCAAAGACATTGTGTAATATTCATAACCATCAAGCCAATTGGCGAGGAGAGTACTGGAATGAAGCGTTCGTTATTTACAGGTATTACTATAATCATAGTAGCCGTATGCGTTATCGGCTATTGGGGCTACACTCATTTTAATCAAAAGATAAGTATTCATGAACAGAAATCCATGCCTTCTACTTCTGTTCATAGTCTGATGATCCATACCTCTGCTCCTGATGTCGAACTGCTGCCTGGAGAGCAGGATCAGATTACCGCTACACTGGATGGCAGTATATATGCCAATTCCAAAGAAAAATATTCATTCACAATGGTACCGGAACAGGGCGTTATGAATATCCAGATGGATACACAAAATAATAGACTGGGTATTCAATTGGATCCTCTCGATAATCTAAAACTGAAAATAAAAGTTCCATCCAAAATGTGGAACGAGATTACAGTCATAACTTCATCGGGTCAAATCAACCTTCATGATGTGTCAGCTAACAAGATAACGACGGAGTCCAGTTCCGGAGAGCAGCAGATCTCCGGATTACAAATTGCGGGCACTGCTCTTTTCCAGACTACCAGCGGCAACATTACAGCAAAGGATAATAATATCGCAGCGGCCGCATGGGAAACGACCAGCGGGACGATTCGCTCAGTGCAGTTATCCGGCGAGCGTACACAGATGACAACTTCATCCGGTGAAATCGAGTATATTGAAGGTCAACCGGTATTGGATGTGCAGCTGACTACTTCAAGTGGCGATGTGAACGCCGAGATTGGATCTGCCAGTAATTCATTGCAGCTGCTATTTACAAGCAGCTCGGGAACAGCAGATATCCAGATGAACAAAATGACGTTCAAGGATAACTCCGAGCACCATATACGAGGTGTGATAGGGACTGGCGCAGTTCGGCAGCAGATTACGGTAAGTACCAGTTCCGGTGATATGAGGATGAGCCAATTATAGTGTATATCTGCTTAACGATTATGCAGCAGGTTTTCTTTTTTTGACCACCGGATATTTCTTTCATTGACTTTACCGGCTAACTTTTTTACAATAAAACCATTGTTACAACCGGACAGCATCTGCTGACTGGTCCATACTTAATGCTCAGTGAAAAGGAATAGTAATATCAGCAAGCATTACATAGAGAGTCGGCGGCTGGTGCAAGCCGATATGATGCTGGTGTGAACTCACCTTGGAGATATGTGTCAGGAATCATGGGGTTGATCCGAATATTCATTTGGATGAATATAACCAATTCTGAAACACATCGGCTTCCTGCCGTTATCAGGCAACTAAGTGAGTGAATGGTGAAGCATACCTGTTCGCTAACTAGGGTGGTACCGCGAGATTCAACCTCTCGTCCCTAGCGATAATATACGCTGGGGACGGGAGGTTTTTTGTTGCTTTCGGACATAGAAGCTGTGTCGTCCGGATGGATAACAAAGCGCAGCATATGGATAATGGCATTACCGGAACAACAATACTTACTAAGAGGAGGAAATAATATGACAGAAGTACACACGTCCCAGCCGGGCTATCGTCCGCAGGAACTGGAACCCAAATGGCAAGGCTATTGGGATGAGAACAAAACATTCAAAACAACCGAGGAGCCGGGCAAACCGAAGTTTTACGCGATGGACATGTTTCCTTATCCATCCGGTGCCGGTCTGCACGTAGGTCACCCGGAAGGCTACACAGCGACAGATATCGTTTCCCGCTACAAGCGTATGCAGGGTTACAATGTGCTGCATCCGATGGGCTGGGATGCATTCGGTCTGCCGGCCGAGCAATATGCGATCGATAATGGCGGTCACCCGCGTGAATTTACCATTCAGAATATTAATAATTTCCGCCGTCAGATCAAGTCTCTTGGTTTCTCCTACGACTGGGATCGCGAGATCAGTACAACCGATCCGGATTATTATAAATGGACCCAGTGGATCTTTATCCAGCTGTATAACAAGGGTCTGGCTTATATCGCCGAGATTCCGGTAAATTGGTGTCCGGCACTGGGTACGGTACTGGCGAATGAAGAAGTTATCGACGGCAAGAGCGAGCGCGGCGGTCATCCGGTTATTCGTCGTCCGATGCGTCAATGGATGCTGAAGATTACCGAGTATGCAGATCGTCTGCTGGAAGATCTCGATGAGCTGGACTGGGCAGAAAGCATCAAGGATATGCAGCGCAACTGGATCGGCAAATCAAAAGGTGCAGAAGTTACTTTCCAGGTAGATGGAACAGAAGAAGAGATTCGTGTCTTCACAACTCGTCCGGACACCCTGTTCGGAGCTACTTACTGTGTACTGGCACCTGAACATCCGTTGGTAGAGAAGATTACAACGGCTGACCAGCAGGATGCAGTCAAAGCGTATCAGGAGAAAGCTTCTCACAAGAGTGACCTGGAACGTACGGATCTGAACAAAGACAAGAGCGGTGTATTCACAGGCGCTTACGCAGTGAATCCGGCCAATGGAGAGAAACTGCCGATCTGGATCGCGGATTATGTACTGGCTGCTTATGGTACCGGTGCAATTATGGCAGTTCCGGCTCATGATACACGCGACTGGGAATTCGCGCAGAAGTTCGAACTGCCGATTATCGAAGTGGTTGCTGGCGGCGATGTGACGAAGGAAGCTTACGCCGGCGAAGGCGAGCACGTGAATTCCGGTATGCTGAACGGTATGCAGATGGAAGAAGCAATCTCTACCATGATTCAATGGCTGGAAGAAAACGGCAAAGGCGAAGGCAAAACGACCTACCGTCTGCGTGACTGGCTGTTCAGCCGTCAGCGTTACTGGGGTGAGCCAATTCCAATCCTGCATCTGGAAGATGGCACGATCAAGCCGGTACCTGAAGACAGCTTGCCGCTGTTGTTGCCGGATCTGGAAGAAATCAAGCCATCCGGTACAGGAGAATCACCACTGGCCAATGCAACCGATTGGGTCAACACCATCGATCCGGAAACAGGCATGAAAGCACGCCGCGAGACCAACACGATGCCACAATGGGCAGGCAGCTGCTGGTATTACCTGCGTTATATCGATCCGAAAAACAATGACGAACTGTGCTCCAAGGAAAAGCTTGATTTCTGGATGCCGGTTGACCTGTATATCGGCGGAGCCGAGCATGCGGTACTGCATTTGCTGTATGCACGTTTCTGGCACAAAGTACTGTACGATATCGGCGTAGTCAATACCAAGGAGCCTTTCCAGAAGCTGATTAACCAGGGCATGATCCTCGGTACCAACAACGAGAAAATGAGTAAATCCCGTGGTAATGTCATTAACCCGGATGATATCGTGAATGAGTATGGTGCGGATACGCTGCGTCTGTATGAGATGTTCATGGGACCACTGGAAGCCACCAAGCCATGGAACGAGAATGGTGTGGAAGGTATGCACCGCTTCCTGGCACGTGTATGGCGTTTGTTTATTAATGAAGAAGGTGGCATCAGCTCCAAGATTGTCGACAACGGTGGCGATGACAACTTCAAACGTACCTGGCACAAAACGATCAAAAAAGTAACCGAAGATATGGAAAATCTGCGCTTCAATACGGCGATCAGCCAGCTGATGATCTTTATCAACGAAGCTTACAAAACGGATGAGCTGCCTCGTGAGGCGATGGAGAACTTCCTCCAGTTGCTGTCTCCTCTGGCTCCGCATATTGCCGAAGAATTGTGGTCCCGTCTGGGTCATAGCGGCGGCATCACCTATGTAGAGTGGCCGAAGTACGATGAAGCTTGGACAACCGAATCCGAAGTAGAGATTGTTATCCAGATTACCGGCAAAATTGTACAACGTGTTAATGTAGCCAAAGATATGGACGCCAAAGCAATGGAAGAATTTGCGATGTCCCTCGATGCAGTCAAGCAGGCAATCGAAGGCAAAACGGTTCGCAAAGTTATTGCAGTACCGGGCAAACTGGTTAACATTGTAGCCAACTGATTAAGCGTTTCTTTGTTATAAGAAACAAGCCTAACGGGTAGACATACAGATACCAGCAATTCATGCTTAATCGAATATCTATCGAACAGTTAACATTTAATTAGTATTACCTCCTATGCGATGGGAGACCAATTACCGGGATACCCGGTAATGAACCGGGTCCCGACAAACAGAGGTGCAGGTATGAAACGTAATATGATGTGGATAGCAGCCGTGTCGGCTGTACTTGGAATCGGCCTGATCTGCTTTGGAGCAGGACAGCCGGACGATCAGGGAACTTCGTGGGTGGTGCTGAACGAACGAGCATCAGCTTCACTCACCGAGAATCCGCCGGCTGATCAGGCAAAGAAACCTGCTGCGAATGCGCTGCCCAATGCTGGAGCTACTGCTCCGCAGCCAGTCAGTGCCCCGCCGGCAGTGTCATCAATTCCCGCCGATCAGCTGTCTTCCTCAGCCAATCAGACTTCAGAACAATCGGAGGCTTCGCTGAAGAGCAAGGATCAACAAGCAGTCGTATCCGGTTCACCGACCAGTACAGCTGCTGCTTCAGCAGAGTCGTCTGCAGAAGCAGGGAACGGCACTGATTCGTCCGTTACCGGTACAGCACACCGTTCAGATGAGACAAGCTCCCGATCGGGTTCTGCTATTGAATCTCCCGCCAGCGCTAATTTGGCAGAAGATACATCCGGCAGAATTAGCCTCAACCAGGCAGGCTTAACCGAACTTACTGAACTGCCGGGAATCGGCGAAAAGAAGGCACAGGCTATTATCGATTACCGTAATGCACACGGTCCTTTTCGAAGTGTAAGCGAACTGGACAATGTCAAAGGGATCGGCAGCAAGATGCTTGCCAAACTGCTGCCATACGCAAGGCTTTAGATGGTTAAGGAGGAAGACCAGGATGCGTAAAGACTGGGATACGTACTTTATGGATATTGCGCATATGGTATCCACACGTTCACGCTGTCTGCGCCGTCACGTGGGATCTGTACTTGTACAGGGCAAAAAGCTGCTCGGTACTGCGTATAATGGAGCACCGATGGGTGTGCCGGACTGCTCGGAAGCAGGCTGTATGATTTCCGAAGAAGTGGAACTGGTCATATCGGGCGGCATAGAGACCATGGTCAAAAAGCAGCGCTGCATTCGTACCATTCATGCCGAGCAGAATCTGCTGCTGTTTACCGACCGCGCAGACCGAGAGGGCTCGACAGTATATGTAACGGATGAACCCTGCTGGACATGTGCCAATATGCTGGCCAATAGTGGGATTATCGAGGTGGTCTATCACCGCGCCTATCCCAAGGATACCCGTAAAGTACATGAAATGATGCATCAAAAAGGAATCGTATTTCGTCAGCTGCAGGCTTATGAGCCTCCGCAGCAGACTGTAGTTATCGATTAATGGAATAAATTGATTTGCCATGCATACAAGTACTGTCTGTTATCTCTCATCGCACAAGAGAATACGAAGTAGAACATAATGGAAGAACCATTATTCGATCCGCCGGATGTCCGACATCCTGACGAGAAGATAATGGTTCTTTTTTGTGCTGTTATTTGGAGAATATCCATCAAATCTTGCTGATATATGTTTGTGCAGGTGAATTTGATGATTATAAAGGCTTCTCCCATACCTCTGCTTCTATACCATTATTCTCTCTGTGTGATGGGATGGTATCAAGAACGATCTGCAAATTTGATAGTCAAAAGGAGAAGCAATGAAAACAAGACCTCTGGTTGCACTCTGTACAGCCTGGGTTACAGGCTGTACGTTTGCAGCTGTTTTACAATATGGAGGCTTTGGATGGGGAGTGCTCGGTCTGCTGCTAATCGTAGGGGCGCTGTGGATTAGCCTTCCGGTTCATCGGCGTTCTATTCTGATTCTGGGCTTAACACTTGTCTGTGCTGCCGTATACTGGAATTGGAATGACAGACATAACAATAGCATTCTTCCTTCATTGCTTCAGCAGTCGCCGCAGCAGATGAACGAGCAGCCCGTTCAGACAGAAGGCGTGATTACCAATCTGCCGGAAATCGATGGAGATCGGGTTAGCTTTCGGATGAAGCTGTATGTACTGCCGCAGTTGGGAGCAGCCAGTAGTCTTCCACAACCGGAGACAGTCATCGTCCAACTAAAGCTGACCGCCCGTCAGGAGCTGCAGGAGGCAGCCAATTGGCAGCGTGGAGATCGGATTGTTCTTCGTGGAACCTGGAAAATGCCTGGTGAAGCTCGCAACTTTGACGCTTTTGATTATCGTCGTTATTTACGGACCCAGTATATTCACTGGATGATCAAAGCCGAGGGTGCTTCTGCTGTACAACCTTCTGCACTTACGGTCAATGGGCCTGCGTCCTGGAGTTGGCAACTGCTGCGCTGGAATGATCATACCCGTCAGATACTCGGCAGCAGGATTGAACAGATTTTTCATACTGAAGACAATGGTTATATGAAAGGACTGCTGATCGGGGATGCGGATGATATAGACCCCGAGCAGTTCGCTTCTTTTTCAAGACTTGGCCTAACACACATTCTGGCGATATCGGGACTGCATGTAGCGATCTATACCGGTCTGCTGCTCTGGCTGTTTCGCAAAATAGGTCTGACGAGGGAAAGAGCCTGTCTTGTGGTTATGCTGCTGCTTCCTGTCTATGTGCTGTTAACCGGAGCCTCGCCTTCTGCTATCCGGGCAGGTATTATGGGAATGATTGCTCTCTATGCGGCCAGTCGTGGATTACTTAAGGATGGACTGCATATTTTATGTGCGGCCTGCTGGGGGATGCTGCTGTATGAACCGTATTTTCTGCTAAATGTAAGTTTTCAGCTTTCTTTTGCTGTAACGGCAGGATTGATTCTGTATGTACCATTGATGCAGCCTTTGCTGCAAAAACTACCTTCCCGTCTGGCTGGCGCGATAGCAGTTACGCTGGTGGCGCAGCTAATTTCGTTTCCGCTGACGATTTATTATTTTAACCAGTTCTCGCTATTGTCATTCGCAGCCAACTTTCTGCTGGTTCCTGTATCGAGTCTGATTGTGCTGCCGGTAGGATCGATAGCACTGGTACTTAGCTATGGTTGGCTGCAGGGGGCGATATGGCTCGGAAGTATCGTCTCCTGGATCAATATCCTATCGTTTCGGATGATTGACTGGCTGGATGGGCTACCAGCTATGTTGACGATCTGGCATGCTCCGCCGCTCACTTGGATACTATTCTATTACGTAACCTTATATATGTTGCTTCGCTATGGTAGTGACTTACTGAGATGGAAAAAGGAACAGATTTCTGGTGACAGTAATCCGTCTGATCGTCTACATACTGCAATATCAGGCAGCGGAGATATACATCCTACAGCGCCGCTGCCTCCGGTACATCGAAGCATGAGAGAGAAACAATATGGAATATATAGTCACAAATCATATCGTATGATGTCACCATGGCTCCGTCGCCGAATAATCGGAATATTAATATCGCCATGTCTGCTGCTTGTTTTAGTAATCTATGCATATCTCAGTCCCCTGCAGCATGGGGATGGTATTGTCCAGTATCTGGATGTAGGTCAGGGAGACAGTATTTTGATTACTACTCCAGGTGGCAAGCATATTCTGGTGGATGGCGGCGGTACGATGGATTTTGGGCAAAAAGGGAAGGAATGGCGCAAACGCAAAAATCCGTATGAGATCGGGCTCAAACTGCTAGTTCCTCTGCTCAAGCAAAGAGGCATTCATCAGCTGGATGCCGTTATTTTGACACACGGCGATCATGACCATGCAGGCGGACTGCTGGCAGTAGCAGAACAGATACCGATTCGCCAGTTTGTATTCAACGGGACGATGCCCAAAGGCAGTGGATTGGACAAATTAATACAGGTGCTGCTAGAGAAGAAAGTTCCGATATACGGTTCCCTGCCAGGACTGAAGTTGCAGCCAGATCAGCAGACAGAACTTTCTTTTCTGGCGCCGATTGCTGTTACTTCTGGTACAGGAGTGAATACCAAATTGTCCAGTGATACCGAACAGCCTGCTACTCGCTATGCAAGTACGCAGCAGTTCAGTAATCCAGCAAGCCAGCCCCTTCCACGCAAAGAAGAGCAGAATCATTATTCGGTCGTTTTTTTGCTAACGATGAATTCACGTCGGTTTTTGTTTACAGGTGATGCCGATCAGACGCAAGAAAAAGGAATCCTCTATGATCTGACATCCAGATACCAATCGCAGTCTCTCCTGAGGCAGCAGAATCAGCAGCAAACTTCCGATAATCCAACCACCTCTGTACCTGTGGATGTGCTCAAAATAGGTCACCATGGCAGCCGAACATCTACTTCGGCAGAATGGCTTCATTACTGGAACCCTGCATTGTCTGTCATTTCGGTCGGTCAATATAATACCTATGGGCATCCTACCGAGGAAGTACTGGAACGAATCGAGGAAGTTGGCTCCGATGTAGCACGTACAGATCAGAATGGTGAAGTGCAGATAAGGGTAAATGCAGACGGTCAATTGCTGCGGCGCACGCTGCTGCCTTCTCCTGTATCATCGAAATAGCAGAAATTTCGTCGACCATATGTCAAACTCTTTTACTCGGTAAGTGACTTCAGCCCGCAGCCCAAAAAGCTGCGGGTTTTTAAAGTTATGGCCCAGAAGATGACGAACAGGTCGGATTTTGGTATCCTGAATACAGCTCTCATCCGTATTGACGCCGCAATTGCTCCAAATTCGCTCCAAAAGTGATCTGGAAATGGCCCGGATTCGAATGTTTCCTACATAGGGTAAGTGTTTACAAAGCCATTCATCAGTATCTTCCGGGATGCATCAATAAATTGAAATTATTTTAAAAGTACTGCAACAATTAGACGGTGTTATACGTCTAGGGGTTGTAAGGAGAGGGGGATCCTCCGTGGTGGAGCAGGGACTCATCAAGGCCGCCCAAGAGGGAGACCGAGATGCTCTAATCACCCTATTAAGAGAGATAGAACATCATGTGTACAAAACAGCTTACTACATTTTGAACAATGAACAGGATGCTCTGGATGCGGCTCAAGAGGCACTGATCCGTATTTACACCAAAATCGGTTCCTACGAAGAAAAAGCACAATTCAAGACCTGGGTACAGCGAATCGTGACGAATATTTGTATTGATAAATTCAGACGCAGTAAACCTACCGTTTCCATTGAGGAACACGAAATGGTGTTCGAAGGTCATGACGATGTAGAGCATGAAGTGATGCGCGCCTATACATCCAAGGATGTGCGGGAAGCGATCAATCAGCTGCCGGAACATCATCGTACCGTGATTGTACTCCGGTATATTCAGGACCTGTCTTACAATGAAATTGCGGATTGTCTGGATCTACCTTTGAATACAGTAAAATCGTACCTGTTTCGAGCCCGTCAACAATTACAGAATCTGCTAGCAGATTATGAGAAAGGAGGAATGATTGGATGAAACGTGAAGTAGCGGAAGAATGGATGAGCCGCTATTTGGACGGTGACCTGAATGGGGAAGATACGAAAGCCTTGTTCCGTTATATGGATGAGAATCCAGATGCGGCAGAGACATTCCGGATTATGACGGCTTTATCGTTACGCCTGGAAAAGTTACCTGATGTCACACCAAAGTACAGTCTGGTAGATGCTATTCTGCCAGAGCTCGATCTGCTTGATGAAGAACGGCGTGCAGAAAGTGCTTCCGAGATCGGTATTATGGAACCAGAGCAGAACGATCAGGATGAATTGGCAGAACGCCGTCGTCAGCGTCGAACCTGGCGTGAACGATTGCCGGTACGTACAATCGGTGGTATCGTTGCTGCCGGTGTGGTACTGGGTGTATCGATCGCCAGCTATGAACCCAAAACACTTACCGACGCAGGAGCGCCTTCTTCACCATTCACTTACAAACAACAGGAAGAAGCCCAGCCGGACCCAGGCAGTATCTCTTCACCAGCGAATACAGAAAGTACTCTGGATTCGCCGGAATCAGATCAATCGTCTACCGGAAGTCAGGAACCATCCAATAGCAAGGATATCAAGGAACCTGAGACTTCATCCAATACGCCTTCTGCAAGTGAGAGCACAAAGACACCTCCAGCTTCCAAAGAGCCGGAGCGCAGCGTGACTCCACAGGAAAGTACCAATACACCGGATACCCGCGAGGAGCAACCTCCTGCATCGGGTAACCGTGGTGGAATTTCTTCAGGGGACAATGGAAATTCGTCAAATGATCGCTCACAGCAGCCAGCTTCGAATCCGAAAGTATCTTCCGAGAAGGACTCCAGTCCAGCAGACAGCACCAAAGCACCGTCTGCAGATACGGGTACTGCGAACAAAGATGCGGCTCAGGATAAGCAAAGCGCAGCGGATAGCAATCCGGAATCAACCGATGCTCCTTCGATGCAGTCGCAGGAAAGCACTACACCTGATCCGAATGCATCCAGTGGCGATACACCAAAAGCGGATAATGCGCCAGCAGATACGCCTACACTCGAAACTAAGAGTACCGAACGTTCCCTGCTACCTTCCACTTCCAGTGTGAATGCACCGAAGCAAGAGCAGGAATGGAAGTCTCCGGGTGCAGATTATACGGTCGTACTCACAACAGATAATATTCTGCGGCTGGATAGTATCGCGGAGGATAACGTGAATGGACGTACGGTTGTTTCTTCCATTACGCTGAAGGGGAGCTTGGTCAGCGGCAGATGGTCGGATGATGGCAAAATATTCACTTATCAAGTTAACGAAAACGGCATAAGCAAAACGTACAAAATTACGATCGGTAACGATTAACAAGAGAGATAAAAAGGTTAGAATGACCTGGAATCCTGCCGTGCTGGTATACAAGCAGGATACGGGGTAAAGCATCCTGTAGATAAAATATAGTACATTGCTGAAATAAAGGACTTTCTGCGAGAAAAAGCAGGAAGTCCTTTGTCGTCTGTTCCTTTTTCCGTTACAATAATGATATTGAAATCAGGAGGAACGGAATATGGATCTGAAGACAGCAAGTAAAGACATTCAAAATAACAAACCTGCCGCTATCTATGTATGTTACGGGGCGGAGAAATACCGAATCAAGGAATTTATCGACTTTGCGACCCAGCAACTGATTGAGCCGGAGCATCGCGATTTTGCGCTGGCGCATTATGATCTGTCAGAGACGGCTCTCGAAACAGTCGTAGAGGAAGCGGAAGAGATTCCTTTTATGGTGCCGCGCAAGCTGATTATTATCAAGGATTCTTCGGTGCTCACAGCCGGCAAGGATAACAGCAAGCTCGAACACCGGGTAGAATCGCTGCTGCGCTATATGGAAGAACCAGCCGAGTACTCCATTTTGCTGTTTTGGGTCAATGGAGAGAAACTCGATGAACGCAAAAAAATCGTTAAAGCGATCAAAAACCATGCCTGTGTACTGCCGTTTCAGCCGATGGGAGCCGAAGAGCTGCTAGGCTGGCTGATCCGCCATGCCAAAAAGCAGGAATGCGAATGCTCTACAGCAGCGGCTGAAGCGCTCGTACAGTCAGCAGGCACGGGACTGGGGATTTTGTCGGCAGAAATGGATAAGCTCTGTCTGCATGCAGGCAGAGGCGGTACAATTACTATAGATAGTGTGCAGCAGCTGGTTGCCCGCAGTACCGAACAAAATGTATTTATGCTGGTAGAGCAAATTGCAGCGGTACGCCTGGAACAGGCGTTGACTATTTTCTATGACCTGCTCAAGCAGCGCGAAGAACCGATCAAGATCGCTGCCCTGATTGCCCGCCAGTTCCGGATTATGCTGCAGGTAAAAGAGCTGTCGGGGCAAAACTATTCCCAACAGCAGATCGCTTCACAGCTTGGTCTGCATCCATATGCGGTCAAAATCGCTGGTGAACAATCCCGCAAATTCGAAAGCCAGAAGCTGCGCTCGATCGTCGCTCATCTGGCCCGGCTCGATTACCAGATGAAAACAGGTGCTATTGATAAGGTACTCGGACTGGAAATGTTTTTGCTACGGTTGGGTGCGTAATTGAACTTAAATAAATCAAAAAAAGCTCAGGAGCATAAATCCTGAGCTTTTTTAATCATGATCAGTAGAAGTGTGGACTCGGTACACGAATAGAACTCTCGACCAGGTGCCTGGTTATAGGCTAACAGAGAGTAATGAGATTATTGTATCGAGATATTTATTTTCTGTACCACAACAATAAACCCCTGACCGGAGAACCGATCAGGGGTTTATATTAATCAAGCTTAGGCTTGGCTGGAAATTGCGTTCAGTTTCTTAGCCAAACGGGATTTTTTACGAGCAGCCGCGTTTTTGTGGATATGGCCTTTAGATACAGCTTTATCAAGGCTTTTGGAAGCAGCAGCAACAGCAGTTTTTGCAACTTCAACATCAGTATTCACAAGTGCAGTATCTGCAGCTTTCACGCTAGTACGCAGAGCGGACTTTTGTGCAGCATTCAGAGCACGACGCTTTTCGCTAGTTTTTACACGTTTTACTGCGGATTTAATGTTAGGCATTACATTCACCTCCTGTAAAGCATATACGGTTCATCGTTAAGACTCACAACTCTAAATATTTTAGCATGGACTATTATCAAATGCAATACTATCTTACTTGTAGAAATTTATTCCCGATAATCCTTTCATTTTACTTCCTGTTGTGGGATTGCTGGGATATCAACCAACTGCTATAATAAATTGATTAATGGAATGGTTGACCTTTCAAGTAGGACCGGACCATCAGCATTATATTTCAGGCTTATGTTGGGGGTAAGGAATGACTGATATTGCAGCAAGACAGCAAAAAATTCGTAATTTCTCAATTATTGCGCATATAGACCACGGTAAATCAACACTGGCTGACCGTATTCTGGAGTACACTGGCGCACTGACTTCACGCGAAATGCAGGAACAGGTACTGGATCAGATGGACCTGGAGCGTGAACGCGGAATCACTATCAAACTGCAGGCAGTACGTCTCACGTACAAAGCCGATGATGGCGAAGAGTATCTGCTTAACCTGATCGATACACCGGGACACGTCGACTTCACGTATGAGGTATCCCGCAGTCTGGCAGCCTGTGAAGGCGCTCTGCTGGTTGTGGATGCGGCGCAGGGGATCGAAGCACAGACACTGGCCAACGTGTACCTGGCACTCGATAATAACCTGGAGATTCTGCCGGTTATTAACAAAATCGACCTGCCAAGCGCTGATCCGGAGCGTGTAAAGCAGGAAGTAGAAGATGTCATCGGCCTGGATGCAAGTGAAGCTGTACTGGCTTCAGCCAAAGCAGGAATCGGAATCAAGGAAATCCTGGAACAGGTTGTAGCGAAAGTTCCTGCACCAACCGGTGATCCTTCGAATCCATTGAAAGCGCTGATCTTTGACTCGCATTACGATCCATACAAAGGGGTTATTATTTACTCCCGGATCGTGGACGGCAAAATCAAAGCCGGCTCCAAAATCAAAATGATGGCCACCGGCAAGGAATTCGAAGTTATCGAAGTCGGTGCCTTTATGCCGCGTATGACGATTGTCGATGAACTGAATGTTGGTGATGTTGGCTTTATTGTAGCGGGTATCAAGACTGTGGGCGATACACGTGTCGGGGATACGATTACCGATGCGAAGAATCCAACCCTGGAACCATTACCCGGTTACCGTAAAATCAATCCTATGGTATATTGCGGTCTTTATCCGATCGAATCTTCCGACTATGTAGATTTGCGTGAAGCACTGGAGAAGCTGCAGTTGAATGATGCTTCCCTGAGCTTTGAACCGGAATCATCCAGTGCACTGGGCTTTGGTTTCCGTTGTGGATTCCTTGGACTGCTGCATATGGACGTTATCCAGGAGCGGATCGAGCGCGAATTCAATATTCCGCTGATTACAACAGCACCGAGCGTTATCTACCATGTTACGCTCACCAATGGAGACGTTATCACTATTGATAACCCATCCAACTATCCGGAGCTTGGCCGGATCGAGTATGTGGAAGAGCCTTTTGTCAAAGCTTCCATTATTGTACCGAATGACTTTGTAGGAACCGTAATGGAGCTTTGCCAGACCAAACGCGGTGAATTTATCAATATGGAATATCTGGATACAACCCGTGTTACGATTACGTATCAGGTGCCATTATCCGAGATTGTATATGACTTCTTCGATCAACTGAAATCCAGCACCAAAGGGTATGCATCCTTTGACTATGAGATTTCTGGTTATCGCAAGTCCAATCTGGTCAAAATGGATATTCTGCTGAACGGCGAACAGGTCGATGCATTGTCCTTTATCGTTCACCGGGATCGTGCGTATCATCGTGGACGGATTATCTGTGAGAAGCTGCGTGAGCTGATTCCACGCCAGATGTTCGAAATTCCGATTCAGGCTTCTGTTGGTACCAAAGTCGTTGCCCGTGAGACCGTCAAAGCGATGCGTAAAAACGTTCTCGCCAAGTGTTACGGCGGTGACATCTCCCGTAAGCGTAAATTGCTGGAGAAGCAAAAAGAAGGTAAAAAACGTATGAAACAGGTCGGTAACGTAGAAGTTCCTCAGGAAGCCTTTATGGCGGTACTGCGTATCGACGACTAGTCTGTCCTATAATCAATTTGTAGCGGTGAGACAAGGGAGGGCCTGGCAACAGGCTTTCCCTTTTGTCCATTGCACCATTAAATTTGCAAAAGCTTCATCTAACCATGACCATATCCTGGCACTTGCAGCCAGGTTCAAAATAGAATGACGGGGAGGAAAAGAGTCATGAATAAACCATTGAATAACGACGCGCCCCGTGCGATATACATGCACATTCCGTTCTGCACGAACAAGTGCTTTTACTGTGACTTTAATTCTTATGTTCTCAAAGACCAGCCGGTAATGGATTACCTGCGTGCTTTGGAGCGTGAGATGGAATATACGGTGCAGCAGCATCCGCCGGGCACCATCGATACGATCTTTGTTGGAGGAGGTACGCCTACTGTCCTCAAAAATGACGAGATGGAATACTTCCTCAAGTCGATTCGCACGTATTTCCCAAATTGGTCGGATAATATCGAATTTACGATGGAAGCCAATCCGGGAACAACGGATGCAGACAAGCTGGCAATCATGAAAGAAGGCGGCGTCAACCGTGTCAGCTTCGGCGTACAGGCTTTTCAGAATGAACTTCTGACCGGTATCGGACGTATTCATAACACAGATGATGTGTACCGCAGCCTGGAGAATGCCCGCAAGATGGGACTAAACAATCTCTCGATCGACCTAATGTTCGGATTGCCCAATCAGACGCTGGATATGCTGTCCTACAGCGTAGATCGTGCACTGGAGCTGGATCTGCCGCATTACTCCATTTACAGTCTCAAAGTAGAAGAGAATACGCTGTTCCACACGATGTTCCAGAAAAACCAGCTGCCGCTGCCGGATGAAGAGAGCGAGCTGAATATGTATCTGCTGCTGATGGACAAAATGAAAAAAGCTGGTTATGAGCAGTATGAGATCAGCAATTTTGCCAAACCGGGTTACGGCAGCCGTCATAATATGACGTACTGGCGCAATGAAGACTATTATGGTCTGGGTGCCGGAGCACATGGCTATGTCGCCGGAGAGCGTCATATGAATATCAAAGGTGTCAATCCATATAATGAAGCTGCCCAGCAGGGTCTGCCGCGTCTGGATCATGCCGAGATTGATCGCAACGAGGCCATGGAAGACTTTATGATGGTAGGACTGCGAATGCTGGAAGGCGTATCCAAGGAACGCTTTGCCCGTCAATTTGATGGTCAGCAGCTGGATGATGTATTCCAGGCACAGATTCGCAAGCTACTGAATGGTCAACTTCTGGAGCCTACCGATACGGGCTATCGCTTAAGTGAGAAAGGCCTGCTTTTTGGTAATGATGTGTTCGGCGAGTTTGTCGGCAGTCTCGTAGAAGAGACCGTATAATTTAAATATAGTTATTTATCGCCAAGCGCTGATTCCTTCTGGAGTCAGCGCTTTTTTGTATATTTTATAGTTACTTAGAATTGATTTTTTGATATGATCATATAGGAAGAAATTGTAAAAATAAAAGAGGTGAATTGTATGAGCTGGACTGATCCGCGTATTATTCCAAATGAGTACAGTGATGAAGCCAAAGAAATTGATCATCAATTGATTGGACTTATTAAACAGCGGCACAAATTGTCTGTAGGTAAACGCTTTTTTCCACCGGAGGAATATTTGGAACAATGGTCTGAAGAATTTTCCATGGATATTGATAAAGTACGTTTTATTCTGCAAAATCTTAAAGAGAATCGTTATTATTATTTGCCGGATGGCCCTGGCGCCTTGAAAAGTGTCATTCCAATGATGAAGAAAACGGTATCTGGTGAGTGCGAGTACACATTGACCCATATTATGCAGTATGAGCTTGGGAGCGTTATTAAAATAGATATTAAGTACCTTGGTGAAAATCCAGATGGGGTCATGTTAAAAATGAATCTAATGCTTGAGGTTATCAGTGAGCAAATCTATCAAGTAAATCGCAATGGAAGCCATGGAGGGGGAGGTTATGGTTATATTGAATTTATGGTCGTTCCTGCGCTTCCGGATCAATTGGAAGGTATCGAGTTTTCACTGGTGCGCTCACTTGATCTTTTTGCCTATGAGCCCAGAGAAGTGATATTAAATCAGCAGGTTGATTTCTAGGCTATAAATGACAATCGAACGGAAAATACTTATTAGGCGATAAAAGAAGCTGCACATAGCTCTATTCATATACAGTTTCTTTATATATATTGCTTTAGTTGATTGAATAAAAATCTGAGGTTTAAATATGATGTATAAAATGCAGTGATTTGATTTAGAAAATGTATTTTACAAAATACAAGAAAACACGTCCGCAAAGTAATGGAACATCTGATTACTTCATATAAATAAAGGATCAACGCTAATTATAGAATAGGATCTCCTGAAAAATAATTATTCTTTTTTGAATAAATCTATTGAATTTAAATTTGTATCATTGTATATTTATACGTATTCATTTGACATTTTATTCGTTGTATTCACATATACGAATCACTTTTTCAAATCAACCCAGGCAGATTGCTGATCGCATTCTGACCGATCCGCATCGCGACACGAGGAGGAACGTATTATGCAGGCTGTAGTTACGTGCAGAGCAGCTGTACCCGAAGATGTAGAATCTCTCTATCAATTAATTTCAGGTTATGCTGAGCGGGGTATTATGCTTCCGCGTTCCCGTGAAGCGCTGCATCGGCAGCTGCGGCATTTTGTAGTGGCAGAGATCAATAATGAACTGGTAGGCTGTGGCTCTCTGTGTCAGCTTGGGCAAGAACTGGTAGAGATTCGCTCGCTGGGCATTTCAGAGGGTCATAAAGGCCAGGGAATAGGCTCCCATCTGGTCGATAAGCTGATGGAACATGCAGCTGCACGTGGATTACGCAAAGTAATGGCGCTGACCTATGAAGTCTCCTTCTTTGTAAAAAACGGCTTTGAAGTAGTGGACACCAGTATTTTCCCGGAAAAAGTATGGGCAGACTGCAGACATTGTCCCAAACAGGATCGTTGTGACGAGATCGCTGTACTCAAAGTTCTGGATATCTGATAACGACATAAATATTCACCCGCTGCAGTCATTCTGTATGCGGGTATTACGATTTTACAAAACAACAACAGTAAAATAGCCAAACTGACTTGACAATAAATGAGGCAGTTTGGTATTTTTGTATTAGTCGTTAGCACTCAACATTAGTGAGTGCTAACGAGGTGGATATCTTTCTCTACAAGGAACCGGTATATCCCTTATGTTGTTTCTGTTCGGGGAATCCGATTTGTAGTTGGAACGGACCCTGAATCAGAAAAACAGCATCGGCGCATATGGCCCTGATCCTCGCGGAATGGATATCATACAAAAAGGAGGGAGCCTCATGTTAACCGAGCGTCAAAAAATGATTCTGAATGCAATTGTGGATGATTACATTCGTTCGGCGGAACCTGTCGGGTCCCGTAGCATATCCAAAAGAGGCGACGTGAATTACAGCCCCGCGACCATTCGTAATGAAATGGCCGATCTGGAGGAACTGGGATTCCTGGAACAGCCGCATACTTCAGCCGGACGTATTCCTTCCCAAAAGGGATATCGTTATTATGTGGATCATCTGTCCCCGGTTGAAGCGGTCAACACCGCCGAAGTCAAGGAACTGAAGCGTTTCTTTGCTGAAAAGCTGTCCGCAGCGGAACAGCTCATGCAGCATGCTGCAATGGTGCTGTCCAATGTGACCAACTATACTTCCATTTTACTGGGGCCTGAGGTATTCCATACCTCACTGCGTCATTTCCAGCTGCTGCCACTCGATCATGAGACAGCTATCGCTATTATGGTTACCAGTACAGGACAGGTCGAGAATCGCAAAATCCGGATTCCCGAGAACGTGTCCGCTTCCGAACTGGAACAGATGGTGAATCTGCTCAACAGCAGACTGGTAGGCGTGCCTTTATATAAATTAAAAACCCGCATTTTCACGGAAATCAGCGAAGAGATGCAGCGCCATCTGGAGCATTATGAAGAAATGATGTCCACGCTGAACTCGGCATTTGATCACGAACAGGAACAGAAGATTTTCCTGAGCGGTGCGACCAATATGCTGATTCAACCGGAATTCAGGGACATGGACAAAGTCAAAAGTATTCTGGATTTGCTGGAAGAGACGCCAACGCTTACCCGCCTGATGGCAGAAGCTTCTGCTCCCCATGGCATACAGGTACGTATTGGTGCAGAAAATGCGCACCAGGCTTTTGAAAATTGCAGTCTGATTACAGCCACCTATGAGCTGGATGGCGAATCATTGGGTACTATTGGTATACTGGGACCTACACGCATGGAATATGCAAGAGTGATGGGCATTCTGAATATGCTCTCACACGATGTGACCCGAATACTCAAACAATGGTATCGTTAATTGTTCTCTCTGATGACTAACATATATCGTTTGAATGTATCAGGAGCTGTAGTATGAATCATAATGAATGACGAGCTATTATAAGGAGGTGAACAATCTTGAATAAAGAGCAATCCTTTCAAGAAAACAACAACCCGGAAGATCAGGACATGATGAATGATATCCAGGCTGAAGACAACAATGTGGCTGAAGAAACTGTAGAAAATGCAGACTCCACTACAACGTTTGCAGCTGAGGAAGTAGTATCCCGTGCTGAGCTGGAGCGTGTGCAGGCACATGCAGATGACCAGACACAGCGCCTTTTGCGCGCGCAGGCAGACTTTGATAACTTCCGTCGCCGTACACAAAAGGAAAAGGAAGAACTGGCGAAGTACGCTTCTGCCCAGCTCATTACTGAACTGATCCCGGTTATTGATAACTTTGAACGTGCGATGGCAACCAAGCCGGAAAATCCGGAACTGGAATCTTTCTCCAAAGGCGTAGACATGATCTTCCGCCAGCTGTCCGACGTACTCAAAAATACAGGTCTGACTCCAATGGAAGCGGTAGGACAACCGTTCAATCCGGAATTCCATCAGGCAGTCATGCAGGTAGAGTCCGACGAATACGAAGAAGGAATCGTCGTGGAAGAACTGCAAAAAGGCTATGTACTGAAGGATAAAGTTATCCGTCCAGCCATGGTCAAAGTCAGCGGCTAAACGCTTGGCATTCGCAAGCGTAAGCAAGCAGCTGGTATGTTAAACGCGAGCAAGCGCTTGGTGCTATAAACGTATACAAGTGCCTGGCGTTATACACCGAAGCTTCTATACTTCGATAAAAGTAATTTTGCTTGAGTAAAATATCTAACATTCTTTCAAAAAAACATAGACGTTACAAGGAGGAAATTAAGCATGAGCAGAGTAATTGGTATCGACCTTGGTACAACGAATTCATGTGTGGCAGTAATGGAAGGCGGCGAGGCAGTCGTTATTCCTAACCCGGAAGGCGCACGTACAACCCCTTCCGTAGTTGGTTTCAAAAAAGACGGCGAGCGTATCGTTGGTGAAACAGCAAAACGTCAATCCATCACGAACCCTGATCGTACAATCAGCTCCATCAAGCGTCACATGGGTACAGATCACAAAGAAACTATCGATGACAAAAACTACAGCTCCCAGGAAATCTCCGCGATGATCCTGCAAAAGCTGAAATCCGATGCAGAAGCTTACCTCGGACAAACAGTAACTCAAGCAGTTATCACGGTTCCAGCTTACTTCAACGACAGTCAGCGCCAGGCAACCAAAGATGCTGGTAAAATCGCTGGTCTGGAAGTTCTGCGTATCGTCAACGAGCCGACAGCTGCAGCACTGGCATACGGTCTGGAGAAATCCGAAGACCAAACGATCCTGGTCTATGACCTGGGCGGCGGTACATTTGACGTTTCCATCCTGGAACTGGGCGATGGATTCTTCGAAGTTAAAGCAACCAGTGGTGACAACCACCTCGGTGGTGACGACTTTGACCAAGTCATCATCGACTATCTGGTAAGTGAATTCAAAAAAGATCAGGGCATTGACCTGAGCAAAGATAAAGCAGCTGTACAACGTCTCAAAGACGCAGCTGAAAAAGCGAAAAAAGAACTGTCCGGCGTACTGACAACGACAATCTCTCTGCCATTCATCACGGTTGCAGACGGCGTACCTCAGCACTTGGAAGTTAACCTGACTCGCGCGAAGTTCGAAGAGCTGTCCGCTACTCTGGTAGAGCGTACACTCGGTCCTACTCGTCAAGCGATCAAAGACTCCGGTCTGAGCGCTAGCGAAATTGACAAAATCGTACTGGTGGGTGGTTCCACACGTATTCCTGCTGTACAGGAAGCAATCAAAAAACTGACTGGTAAAGAGCCTCACAAAGGCGTTAACCCGGATGAAGTTGTTGCACTGGGCGCAGCTGTTCAAGCAGGCGTACTGACTGGTGACGTGAAAGACGTAGTCCTGCTGGACGTAACTCCACTGTCCCTCGGTATCGAGACTGCTGGTGGCGTATTTACCAAAATGATCGAGCGCAACACAACGATCCCAACAAGTAAATCCCAAGTGTTCTCCACGTATGCGGATAACCAGCCTAGCGTTGAAATTCACGTTCTGCAAGGTGAGCGCGAAATGGCAGCCGGCAACAAAACACTGGGACGCTTTATGCTGGGTGATATCCCTGCTGCACCACGCGGCGTACCACAAATCGAAGTTAGCTTCGATATCGATGCCAACGGTATCGTTAACGTATCTGCAACAGACAAAGGTACAGGCAAGAGCCAAAAAATCACGATCACTTCTTCCAGCGGTCTGAGTGATGAAGAAGTAGAGAAAATGATGAAAGATGCTGAGCTGCACGCTGAAGAAGACCGTAAACGCAAAGAACTCGTTGAAGTTAAAAACAGCGGCGACCAGCTGATCTACCAAGTAGAGAAAACCATCAAAGATCTTGGCGAAAAAGCGGATGCTGGTGAAGTCGAAAAAGCAAATGCTGCCAAAGACAAACTGAAATCCACGCTTGAAGGCGAAGATGTAGAAGCGATCAAAGCAGCTACAGAAGAGCTGAGCACTGTTGCACAGGCTCTGGCAGTTAAACTGTATGAGCAGGCTGCACAGGAAGAACAAGCAGCTGGCGGCGCAGAAGGCGCTCCGAAAAACGACAATGTCGTTGATGCAGAGTATGAAGTTGTAGACGAAGACAAAAAAGACTAAGCGTCGTCTGAATAAATCAGTACGCTTTTGTTAATAAAATCGATGTTTGCATCACAAAATATCGTATACAAAGCGCTGCGTATTACAGGCGCGATCAGCTAGTGCTTAAAATGGGAAGGTCAAAGCCGGGGCATCCCGTGCTTTGACTTTCATTTTTTATGTGAACATGGTATAACACACAGAGTGCTATATTACGGATAAATAAGACCGGTGTCCTACCGGCATACCAATAGCAAACCGATAAAGGAGTGGAGGTGGACCGATGGCGGATAAGCGCGATTATTATGAGGTACTGGGTATAGGCAAAGATGCTTCCGAGGATGAAATTAAAAAATCCTACCGGAAGCTTGCACGCCAGTATCACCCGGACGTCAACAAAGAGCCGGATGCGGAAAGCAAGTTTAAGGAAGTCAAGGAAGCCTATGATGTACTGAGCGATTCATCCAAACGTGCACAGTATGATCAATATGGACACATCGATCCCAATCAGGGTGGATTTGGCGGAGGAGGATTCTCTTCCGGCGGATTTGGCGATATCTTTGATATGTTCTTTGGTGGCAATGGTGGCAGACAGCGTAACCCGAATGCACCGCAGCGTGGTAATGATCTGCAGTACACGATGAACCTGGAGTTCAAGGAAGCCATCTTTGGCAAAGAGACCGATATTACCATCAATCGTACCGAGAATTGTGATGTATGTGATGGTTCCGGCGCCAAGCCGGGTACCGAGCCGAAGACCTGTTCCGTATGTCATGGTTCCGGTCAGGAAGAAGTGGTACAAAATACGCCGTTTGGCCGTATGGTAAACCGCCGCAGCTGTTCCAACTGTGGAGGTACAGGTACCATTATCGAAGAGAAATGTAATAATTGCAGCGGTAGCGGCCGTGTAAGAAAGCAACGTAAAATCCATATCCGCATCCCGGCAGGGGTGGATGATGGTTCACAGATGAGAGTGAATGGCGAAGGAGAAGGCGGTGTACGTGGAGGTCCTCCGGGAGATCTGTATATCGTATTCCGCGTGAAATCGCATGATTTCTTCGAGCGTGAAGATGATGATATCTACTGTGAGATTCCGCTTACATTTACCCAGGCAGCGCTTGGAGACGAAGTGGAAGTACCGACGCTGACCGAGAAAGTCAAAATCAAAGTACCTGCAGGTACCCAGACCGGCACTTATTTCCGCCTCAAAGGCAAAGGTGTGCCACGTCTGCGCGGTACCGGACAGGGTGATCAGCATATCAAGGTGGTCGTGGTCACTCCAAGTAACCTGACCGACGATCAAAAAGATCTGCTGCGTCAGTTTGGTTCACTGAGCGGCGAGAACACGCATGAGAACGAGCAATCTTTCTTTGACCGTGTAAAAAGAGCATTCCGCGGCGATTAAGCCAGCGTTTGATCAATATAATCGATGAATAAAACAGGATAAAGCGTCCCGGTTCTATCAGGAACCGGGCTTTATTTTGCCCAAACGTAACCCTTTTGAATTATAATGTTAATCTGTAGTACAATGAAGCGTAATGTACGCTCGAAAACAGGAGGAACTTAAACTATGTTATGGCATGAACTGACTATACATACAACTGAACAAGCAGTGGAGATGATCTCCAACTTTCTGCATGAAGCAGGCGCAGGTGGTGTAACGATCGAGGAATCGGGTACACTGAACAAGCCGCGCGACACATCTTATGGACAATGGTACGAAATGCCGCTTAATGATATTCCCGAAGGACTGGCTGTCGTCCAGGGATATTTTGCCGAAGCGACCGATATGGATGCTATTGCTGCCGAGATCGGTGAACGCACCAGTCAGCTCAAAGAGTTCGGTATTGATGCAGGCGTGGCGACCATTTCAGTGAAGACCGTGGATGAGGATGACTGGGCCAATGCCTGGAAGCAGTATTTTAAGCCGATTCGTGTATCGGAACGTCTGACCATCAAGCCTACCTGGGAAGACTACACCCCCGAGAGCCCGAAGGAACAGATTATCGAACTTGATCCGGGTATGGCATTTGGTACGGGTACACATCCGACCACTTCCCTCTGTCTGCGCGCACTGGAGACCGTTATTCATGGCGGTGAAGAAGTGATTGATGTAGGTACAGGTTCCGGTATTCTGGCGATTGGTGCGATGAAGCTGGGAGCAAAAAGTGTGCTGGCACTGGATCTCGATCCTGTGGCTGTATCCAGTGCCGGAGAGAATACGCGCCTGAACGGGCTGGAGCAGGACATTACGGTCTATGAGAGTGATCTATTGTCCGTACTCAAAGCAGACCCGGACAGCCTGAATGTGAAGCTCAACGTCACGCTGCCGGTACAGGTAGTTGTAGCCAATATTCTGGCAGAAATTATTCTGCTCTTTATCGATGATGTCTACGAAGCACTCAAGCCTGGCGGTGTCTATATCGCTTCCGGTATTTATAAAAACAAAGAAGACGATGTACGTCAGGGACTGGAAGCTGCCGGTTTTGTAGTGGAAGGTGCGCATCGTGATGAAGACTGGATCGCATTTGTAGCGAGAAAGAGGTAAGGAATGGATTTTCTGAATAAAGTTTTATTTGTACCCTTGAATATTTTGCCGTTTTACGTGCTGGCACTCGTAATCGGCTTTACGGTACATGAATTTTCACATGCCTATGTTGCCAACAAGTTTGGTGATCCTACAGCGCGTTTGTTAGGACGGGTAACACTGAATCCGGCTGCTCATATCGATCTGCTCGGTATGATTCTGTTGCTGATTGCAGGGTTTGGCTGGGCACGTCCAGTGCCGGTGAACCGGGAGAACTTCAGTCGTCCGCGTCTGATGGGGATTCTGGTATCTGCAGCAGGGCCGGTCAGCAATCTGCTGGTTGCGCTGCTGACGGCGATTATCTACTATGCACTGAATTACTTTGGACTGATCGGTTCGTTTGCCAATAACCGGATTGATATTGCCATTTATACTTTTGTGGAATATATGATTCTGATGAACTGCTTCTTGTTTATCTTCAATCTGATCCCGCTGCCGCCACTGGATGGTTATCGCATTCTGTCCGATTGGCTGCCTCCGCGCATCAGTGTACGTCTGCAGCGCGTCGAGCAGTGGGCCATGCTGCTGTTCCTGCTGCTTGTCTTTATCCAGCCGCTGCGGGCCGTAACAATTCAACCTCTGTATCAGCTTGCCAATACGCTGGGTGGAAGCTTCTATACCCTGGGTAATCTATTATTTGGTGGTTGATACCAAATAACCAAACAATCTTGATTGTATGATAAATATGTACTTTATACCGCTGACTGGAGTTTATTCCGGTTAGCGGTATTTTCGCTTTTCATGAAATTCATGAAGATCAATATTCTTCTTATTGGGTACTAACAGGAAGAAGCGTGAAAATGCTTTGCAATCAAAAAGGATAAATATGAACAATTATTGAACTTTCACAAGGTGCCATGAACTCTTCAAATGGGCAAGAAAACGAATAATCTCCTATAAAAAGGAAGAAAATTCCTTTCCAAAATGAAGATTAAGTGAAGTCACCCACATCGCTTGACATGACCCTGTGTATAGTATGATAATGATTCTCAGATTATACTTATTCTAATTACATTTTAGGATAACCAAAAAAATATTGGAATCAGGAGGAATTTTATTATGTCTCTTATCGGTAAAAAAGTAGATGGTTTTAACGCAAAGGCTTTCCACAATGGTGAGTTCATCGATGTATCCGAACAAAACTTCCAGGGTAAATGGAGCGTTGTATGCTTCTATCCGGCTGACTTCACTTTTGTATGCCCAACTGAACTGGGTGATCTGCAAGATCAATACGCTACACTGAAAAACCTGGGCGTAGAAGTATACTCCGTATCTACAGATACTCATTTCACACATAAAGCATGGCATGATCATTCCGATGTAATCGGCAAAATCGAATACATTATGATCGGTGATCCTTCCCAGCGCATTTCCCGTATCTTCGACGTTCTGGACGAAGAAGAAGGTCTGGCACAACGCGGTACATTCATTATCGACCCAGCAGGCATTGTTCAAACCGTTGAAATCAATGCTGACGGTATCGGCCGCGATGCAAGCACACTGGTAGACAAAATCAAAGCAGCTCAATACGTTCGCAACAATCCGGGTGAAGTTTGCCCTGCAAAATGGAAAGAGGGCGCCGAAACCCTGAAACCAAGTCTGGATCTGGTTGGTAAAATCTAAGCTTAAACTGAAACATTTAACAGTAAGGAGCATGAGCAAATGGTATTAGATGCAGAAATGAAAGTCCAATTGTCGCAGTATCTTCAGATGCTGGAAAGCGACATCGTGCTGAAAGTCAGCGCTGGCGGTGATAAAACATCCCAGGAAACGCTGGCACTCCTTGACGAACTGGCTGCCATTTCGCCGCGCATCCAAGTGGAAACAGCTGTACTGGAACGTACGCCAAGCTTCAGTGTAAACCGTGTAGGCGAAGACACCGGTGTTATATTTGCCGGTGTTCCGCTTGGTCACGAGTTCACTTCACTGGTCATGGCCCTGCTTCAGGTAAGCGGCCGTGCGCCGAAAGTAGATGACAGTCTGATCGCTCAGGCAAAAGCAGTCAAAGGCCCATACACATTTGAATCGTATGTCAGCCTGACTTGCCATAACTGTCCGGATGTCGTTCAGGCGCTGAACATTCTGAGTGTACTGAATCCGAACGTCAAGCATACGATGATCGAAGGCGGCGCATTCAAGCATGAAGTAGACAGCAAGAATATCATGGCAGTGCCTACCGTATTCCTGAATGGCGAGCCGTTCGGCAGTGGACGCATGTCCCTGCAGGATATTCTGTCCAAACTGGGCGCAGGCCCGGATGCAGATGAACTGTCCGAGAAAGCTCCGTATGATGTGCTTGTAGTTGGTGGCGGTCCTTCCGGCTCCAGCGCAGCGATCTATGCAGCACGTAAAGGTATCCGTACTGGTCTTGTAGCCGAGCGCTTTGGCGGTCAGGTGATGGATACAGTCGGTATCGAGAACTTTATCAGTGTGAAATATACTGAAGGTCCAAAACTCGCAGCCAGCCTGGAAGAACATGTGAAGGAATACGGCGTAGATATTATGCCTTCCCTGCGTGCCAAGCGTCTTGAGAAAAAAGACCTGGTTGAAGTAGAACTGGAAAACGGTGCGGTACTGAAAAGTAAAACCGTTATTCTGTCCACCGGCGCACGCTGGCGCAATATCGGCGTACCAGGTGAAGAAGAATTCAAAAACAAAGGCGTAGCGTACTGCCCTCACTGTGACGGTCCGCTGTTCGAAGGCAAGCATGTAGCTGTCATCGGCGGTGGTAACTCAGGTATCGAAGCAGCGATCGACCTCGCTGGTATCGTTAAGCACGTTACTGTTCTTGAATTTGCTTCGGAACTAAAAGCCGATTCGGTTCTGCAGGATCGTCTGTATAGCCTGCCGAATGTAACGGTTATCAAAAACGCGCAAACCAAAGAAATCACTGGTGACGATACGGTTAACGGTATTACCTATATCGATCGTGACACGATGGAAGAGCAGCATGTGAAACTGCAGGGCGTATTCGTTCAAATCGGTCTGGTGCCTAACACCGACTGGCTGAAAGATACACTCGAACTGACTCGCATGGGCGAAATCGTCGTAGACAAACACGGTGCAACCAGCCTGCCTGGCGTATTCGCTGCCGGCGACTGCACAGACAGTGCCTACAAGCAGATCATCATCTCCATGGGCTCCGGTGCTACCGCAGCACTGGGCGCATTTGATTACATGATCCGCAACTAATCGATACAGACAACCGCTAATCTGGCAAAAGATAACCCGCTGTTATGCTCCTTGCTTTTATTAGTGGTTGGAAGTACAAATGCAACTTCAAAAACTCCCTTTTCCGTACACGGATCATCCGGTGCAGGAAAGGGAGTTTTTTTCTTGATTCGGATCTGAACTATTTTCATCCCGGTGCCAAAGTGGCATGGTAAAAGGATTCCGGTGTACAATTTGAACTGAGACCCTAGCCCTCACTGTCCAAAAGTTGTATGATAGGGATTCAGGTATTTCACTCCAATAGGGTGCTGTATGGCCTTGAGAAGTCCGGCTTGTCTATACAGACCGGGCTATTTGAATGTCATTCGGAGAACGTATACCGTATCTATTGTAGTGATGAAGCAGGCTGTATAAGATAGCACAAATGTTATACCGGATACCAATCGAGGGTACACCAATTAGCTACACCATTATAGTACGAAAATGTCATACAGAAAGTGGATGAGTGATGCAGCGATATTTTGTACCGGCACAGCAGTTCAGTGAGCATGAAGTAACGATCACGGGTGATGATGCGCGGCATATTATAAGAGTAATGCGTTCACAAGAAGGCGATAAGCTGATTGCTTGTGACGGCAACCAATTGGATGTACTGGCCGAGATCAGCAGTATGGATGAAGGTGTCGTTACGGCACGCATTGTGGAACGGTTGGAGCAGCTGTCCGAAACAACCGTACAGGTTACGATTGCCCAGAGTCTGCCCAAAGGCGACAAAATGGAGACCGTGATCCAGAAATGTACGGAGCTTGGAGCTGCAGCGTTTGTTCCTTTTTTGTCAGAGCGTACAGTCGTGCAATACGATTCACGCAAAGAAGAGAAGCGTATCCAGCGCTGGAGCAAAATTGCCAAGGAAGCTGCAGAGCAGAGCCATCGCAGTCGTATTCCGCAGATCGGTCAGCCACTTAGCTGGAAGCAGCTGCTGGCGACGTTTGCGCAGTATGACCTTATCTGTTTTTGTTATGAAAAGGAAAATGGCAGCCAGCTGCGCGATGTGGTTCAGCCATTTGCTGCCGGATTGCAGCAGAAGCCGGATACCGCAGCGCAAGTGCTGATTGTAGTCGGACCGGAAGGCGGATTTGCCGAACAGGAAGTGGAGGCTGCCGAGCAGCATGGTGCTGTACCTACTGGACTTGGCAGACGCATTCTTCGCACAGAGACAGCGGCGATGACAGCGCTGGCGTGCATTATGTATGAAACCGGAGAAATGGGAGGAATTTAACTTATGCCATCTGTAGCGTTTTACACGTTGGGCTGTAAAGTCAACTTTTATGATACTGAAGCCATATGGCAGCTGTTCAAAAATGAAGGCTATGACCAGGTCGATTTTGAAGAACAGACTGCGGATGTATATGTGATTAATACCTGTACCGTAACCAATACCGGAGACAAAAAAAGCCGTCAGATTATCCGTCGTGCGGTACGCCGCAACCCGGATGCCGTTATCGCGGTTACCGGCTGCTATGCACAGACGTCCCCGGCCGAGATTCTGGATATTGAAGGGGTCGATCTGGTGGTAGGTACCCAGGATCGCGACAAGCTGATGGATCATATTCGTACCCTGCAGAGCGAGCGTCAGCCGATCAATGCTGTACGCAATATTATGAAGACACGCGAATTCGAAGAACTGGATGTACCGGACTTTGCCAATCATACTCGTGCTTTCCTCAAAATCCAGGAAGGCTGCAATAACTTCTGCACATTTTGCATTATTCCATGGTCTCGCGGGTTATCCCGCAGCCGCGCAGCGAGCAGTGTAATTGCCCAGGCGCATCAACTGGTAGCAGCAGGCTATAAAGAAATTGTGCTGACCGGGATTCATACCGGCGGTTACGGAGATGATCTGGAAGATTATGATCTGGCCGATCTGCTTTGGGATCTGGACCGGGTCGAAGGACTGGAGCGTATCCGCATCAGTTCGATCGAAGCCAGCCAGATTGACGAGAAAGTGCTGGATGTACTGAATCGCTCCTCGAAAATGTGCCGTCATTTCCATATCCCGCTGCAAGCAGGCGACGATAACGTTCTGAAACGGATGCGTCGCAAATACACTGTAGCGGAATATGCAGAGAAAATCCGCCGCATTCGCCAGTCGATGCCAGATGTAGCCATTACAACCGATGTGATTGTAGGCTTCCCCGGTGAGACCGAAGAAATGTTCCAAAATGGCTACGAGATGATGAAGTCGATCGGATTCTCCGAGATGCACGTGTTCCCTTATTCCAAACGTACCGGCACACCGGCTGCACGAATGGAAGATCAGGTGGATGAAGAAGTGAAGAATGATCGTGTACATCAGCTGATCGATCTGTCCGAGCAGATGCAGCTGTCCTATGCCGAGAAATTTGTAGGTCATGTACTGGATATAATTCCTGAGAACAACGACAAAGGATTATACGGTGAAGGCATGATTGCCGGCTACAGCGACAACTATTTGCAGATCGCTTTTGAAGGATCTGAGGATCTGGTAGGCAAGCTGTGCCGCGTAAAACTTACCGAACCCGGTGTCAACACAAGCAAAGGTCAACTGGTTCGTGTATTGGAACAGACTCCAACTCCACTGGCCCAGTAGGAACTTTTATATCGTTTTATAACAGACAGGATACGACGAAAGGATTTCACTTTACCGTTCGGTTAAGGTGAAATCTTTTGTTTTGATCAAGCATGCATCTGTGTGCATACACACAACCGGCAGCCAATTAGCAAGTTGACGGGCTGTACGGACTTTATGAGGGAGTGACCACTATTGGCAAGCATTATTTTGCATCAGAAACGTAAAAAAAGACTCGAACAGGGGCATCCATGGGTATTTGAAGGCGAGATTGCCGAGGTGGAAGGTCAGCCGGAACCCGGTCAGATCGTCAGCATTTTGAATCACCAGCGCAAATTTTTGGCTTCCGGTTATTACAATCCGGCATCCCGTATTACTGTACGCGTAGTATCCCATCAATCACTGGAAGATCTGGATACTGCCTTTTTTGCAGAACGATTTGAATGGTGCCTCAAGCATCGGACACGCTTTTTGGGTGGAGAAAATGCATATCGACTCGTCTACGGAGAAGCGGATTTTCTGCCAGGATTGATTGTAGACCGATTCGGCGAGATTCTGGTTGTGCAGCTGTTGACACTTGGTATGGATCGTCGTCGTCAGCAGATTATCGATGCGCTGGTACAGGTGATGCAGCCTGCCGGTATCTACGAACGCAGTGATGTATCGGTACGCAAACTGGAAGGACTGGAAGAAGTCAAAGGTGTAATGTACGGAGAGTGCCCGCGTCATGTGACGGTATCCGAGAACGGACTGCTGATCAAGGTCGATATTGAAGAAGGTCAGAAAACCGGCTATTTCTTCGACCAGCGGGAGAACCGCGCTTCGATTGCACCACTGATGCTGGGCTGGGGCGAACGCAGCGGTATTCAGCTGACCGAGGTGGAACAGGATGGGGAGCAGGCAATGCTGCCTGTTAACCGCAAAGGCAAAGTCGTCGATTTCCCTTATTGGGACGGCGCTACGGTGCTGGAATGCTTTTCCCACACCGGCAGCTTCACACTGAATGCATGTAAATACGGAGCCAAAAAAGTAACCTGTCTCGATATTTCGGCTCATGCGATCGAGAGTGCACGTGAAAATGTACGCCTGAACGGATTCGAAGAGCGGGTGGAATTTGTAGTTGATGATGCGTTTGACTATCTGCGCAGCAATGCCAAGGGACTGGAAGAACGCAATCAGCGTGCAGCTGCCGATTCGGGACAGGATACGTCCAAGCCGATGACAGCTGGTGGCGGAAGGAGCTGGGATGTGGTCATTTTGGACCCGCCTGCTTTTGCCAAAACCAAAAGTGCGGTACCCGGCGCCGTTCGTGGGTATAAAGATATTAACCTGCATGGCATGAAGCTTGTTAACGAGGGTGGTTATCTGGTAACGGCGAGCTGTTCTTACCATATGCGTCCTGATCTGTTCCTGGAGACGATCCAGGATGCAGCCAAAGATGCCGGCAAGGTACTGCGTCTGGTAGAATGGCGAGCAGCCGGCAAGGATCATCCACAGATTCTTGGCGTCAACGAAGGTCATTATCTGAAATTTGCGATCTTTGAAGTACGCAGCAAAAACTTTTAAATTATAATTGGATCAAGATCGGCAGTCTTCAACCAAGATGAATGATTGATCTCATAATCCCCTCTTCCGAGACACACTATATCGTGTATTGCAGGCAGAGGGGATTTACATATGAAGACTGCATATTGGTGAACAGGATTGAATTTCCCACCGAATTGTATTACTCTTAATAAGATAGATATAGGAACAAGTGTTCTTTTTTTGTTGAGGTTTTCAACGAGTATACGTACAGGTTTGAATATAGATTTTATTTTGCAGGAATGAAGGTGATTTGATGCCACTCAAGTTTATGCTCGGTCGTTCCGGTAGCGGCAAGACGACCACAATTATTCAGCGAATTATCGACCAGATCAAGGAGCAGCCGGATGGTCCACCTATTCTGCTACTGGTACCGGAGCAGGCGTCATTCCAAGCGCAGTATGCACTGATCCGTACGCCGGAGCTACGGGGAAATGTGCGGGCACATACGTATGGTTTCCGCCATTTTGCCGAGTGGATCCTTCGGGAGACCGGTGGATCGGCACGCACGCCTATCGGAGACGAAGGTAAAAAAATGCTGCTATACAAGCTGATTCATGCTCATCAGCCGGAACTCCGGTTATTTGGAGCATCCAGTGATCAGTTTGGATTTATCGGTAAACTAAGTGAGTTATACACCGAGTTCAAGCATCATGCGCTGACTTCGGAAGAACTGGCACGCTATGTACAGCAGCCGGGAGCACAGCGCTCGCCGCTACTAAGTGACAAGCTTCATGATCTCCAGCGCATTTACCAGGAGTACGAGCAGGGATTGGCAGGACTATATGTGGATCGTGACGATACACTGACTGATCTGGCCGCGGCTATTCCGCAATCGGAAACTCTCAATAATGTAGAAGTATGGATCGATGGGTTCCATAGCTTCAGTCCACAGGAATATGCAGTAATCGCAGCCCTGCTGGAAAAAGCGGTATCGGTAACAATCACCCTTACACTGGATCGTACCTATGATCAGGAGCCACCCCAGGAGATGGAGCTGTTCCATCCGACCGCGCTAACGTATCGCAAACTGTCTCAGCTGGCAGAAGCGCTGGACGGAGCTGCTCTGCCATCGATCGAGAATCTGTCGGCATCTCCCGATAGTATACCGGTTCGTTTTCGCGGCAGTTCCCAACTGGCCCATCTGGAATATGGATATCGTCACCGGAGAGTGTGGCGTCCTTCTGGTGCTGATGAGAGCACTCGGGAACAGGATATTGCGATTCACAGCGCACTGGATCGCCGTTCGGAAATAGAAGCGGCTCTGCGCGAGATGGTACGACTCGCCCGCGAAAAAGGTGCACGCTGGCGTGATATGGCATTATTCGTTCGTACACTGGACGATTATGAATCGATGATCGAGCCATTGATGCAGGATTATGATATTCCCTATTTTATGGATAAAAGACGTGGTGTTCTGCATCATCCGCTGGCAGAATTCCTGCGTTCGGCGCTGGATATTGTGATGTATCACTGGCGATATGAAGATGTATTCCGCTGCATCAAAACAGGCATGCTGGTTCCGGATGACGGCCGTGTCAGTACGGAAGATCTCGACCGACTCGAAAATGCAGTACTGGCGACTGGTATTCATGGGTCACGCTGGACGGATGGACGCCCATGGCGGAATATTCCGGGCATTCATGTGGAGAATGAAGAAGATCGAAGCGAAAGTCAGCGTGCGGCTGCCCAGCGTATCGAGCAGGCACGGGAACTGGTCACCAGTCCGCTGATGACTTTTGAGAAGAAAATCAAAAAAGCACGTCATGCTACCGAAATGTGCATCGCCCTTTATCAATTGATCGAAGACTGCAATATCGCCGGACAACTGGAACAGATGAGCGGCAGTGCTGCCCTGGCAGGCGATCCGCTCCGGGCACGCGAACACGTGCAGATCTACGGTAGCATTATGGATCTGCTGGAGCAGATGGTAGATATTATGGGTGAAGGTGAACTGGATCTGACCACATTTGCCGGTCTGCTGGAGACGGGACTGTCCGGTCTGCGTCTGGGTATTATCCCGCCTGCGATGGATCAAGTGCTGATCGGTTCGATGGATCGTACCCGTCCAATGGATATACGATATGCATTTGTACTGGGTGTAAATGATGGGATTGTTCCTTCTGTATTTGTAGACGATGGCATTTTGAATGAGATGGAGCGGACGAGTATGTCCGACGATGGACTGGCTCTGGCGCCGGGAATTACGCGCCGTCAGCTGGACGAGCGTTTTCTGATTTACAATACGCTGACGATGGCCAGCGACAAACTGTGGATCAGTTACTCGCAGACCGACCACGAAGGTAGAGGACTGCTGCCATCAGAAGTCATTACCCAGGTACGCAGTTTGTTCCCTTTTCTGCAGCATCAACATAACCATCCGTCAGCAGAACAAGAGAGCGACCGGATCAGTCATCCGGCAACCACGCTGCCGCTGTTGATTGGACAGCTGCGTGACTGGAGCAGGGGAAGCCATATGCAGCCGGCATGGTGGCATGCCTATAACTGGTATACAGCACAGGCACAATGGCAGCCCCAGCTGCATATGCTGCTTGACTCACTCTTTTATGAAAATAGTGGTCGTCAGTTGAATGAGGATACGAGTCGTCATCTGTATGGAAGTGTACTGAGAACAAGCGTCTCGGGTATGGAGCAATTTGTCTCCTGTCCGTTTGCCCATTTTGCTGCTCGTGGACTTAAGCTGCGTGAACGGCAGGAATACAGGCTCAAGGCACCGGATATCAGCAAGCTGTTCTATGCTTCTCTGACCGATCTGGCCAAAGATCTCAAAAGTCAGGGCCGTAAATGGGGAGATCTCAGCCCCGAAGAATGTATGCAGGCTGCTGAAGCTGCTGTGGACAAGCATGTGCCGCGGCTGCAGGGCGAAATCCTGTTCAGTTCCAAGCGATATGGCTATATTACGCGCAAACTGCGTGAGATTGTAAGCAGGGCTTCCGTGATTATTGGAGAGCAGTCGCGTCGTGGAGACTTTGAACCATGGTATCTGGAACTGGTATTTGGTCCGAATGGGGATTGGCCGCCGCTGCGGTTCACGCTGGAGAATGGCTGCACAATGGAAATTGTCGGCAAGATTGACCGCGTGGATATGGCAGAGAGCGATCAGGGACTGCTCGTGCGCATTATCGATTATAAGTCCAGTCAGACCGATCTGAAGCTGCATGAAGTTTATTATGGATTGGCACTGCAGATGCTGACTTATCTGGATGTACTGTTGACTCATGCAGAAGATATGCTTGGACAAAAAGCTTCGCCAGCCGGTGCGCTCTATTTCCATGTGCATAATCCGCTGCTGCAATCCGGCAATCGTCTGACGCTGCAGCAGTCCCAGCAGGAGCTACTCAAGAAATTCAAAATGAAAGGTCTGCTGCTCGCTGACCGTGATGTCATTGGCCGGATGGATATGGAGCTGGACAAAGGATACTCGGCTATTTTACCGGTAGCTGTGAAAACCGATGGAGGATTCTATAGCAGCTCTGCTGTCGCTTCTCCGGATCAGTGGGATGAACTGCTGCGTAATGTCAGACAGACGGCCCGTGATATTGGAACAGGTATTACCGATGGACAGACCGATATTACACCGTACCGGATGGAACAGGAAAAAGCTTGCACATTTTGCGCTTACAAATCGGTCTGCCAGTTTGATGAATCGATCAAAGGCAATGCCTATAATATACTGAAAAAGCCAAACAAAAATGAAACGTGGGAGCTGCTGCAAAATCAGCAAAGCACGCAGAAAGGAGATCATTCCATTGACTAGTAGACCAACCGATTATCCCGAAATGCCAAGACCGTTAGATAGTACATGGACCGAAGACCAGTGGAAAGCCATCTCCCTGCGTGGCGGTAATATGCTCGTCGCTGCTGCAGCCGGCTCCGGCAAAACAGCAGTGCTGGTCGAGCGGATTATCCGTCAGGTGACGGATACAGCACACCCACTCGATGTAGATCGGATGCTTGTAGCTACCTTTACCAAAGCGGCTGCGACAGAGATGCGTCAACGGATTCGGGCAGCACTGGACAAAGAAGTGCTGCAGCGACCGGAAGATGAACGATTGCGTCGTCAATTGGCTCTGCTCGGTCAGGCTTCGATTACAACCCTGCATTCATTTTGTCTGGAAGTGATTCGTCGTTATTATTCACTGATTCCACTGGACCCGGGTTTTCGGATTGCCAGTGAGAACGAAAGCAGACTGCTGCGGCAGGAGATTCTGGAAGAGCTATTTGAAGAAAAGTACGGCGAAGAAGAAGAACGGGACTCCAAGCAGTTTCATCGTCTGATGAATTGGTTCGGCGGGGAACGAAGTGATGATGCAGCGATTGTACTGGTTGAACGGCTGTATCATTTTGCCCGCAGTCATCCATGGCCGGAACACTGGCTGCGTCAGACGGCTGCTCATTTTGAAGCTGCCGATGGTACAGTACTGCAGAATACTCCATGGGTGAGTTATATCATGCAGGATATCAGGGTCTCGCTGGAAGGTATGGAAGCACTACTGCAGCAAGGAATTGATACAGCGCGTCTGCCGGGTGGTCCGGCTGCCTATGCAGACAGTCTGAATGAAGATCTGGAATTGATTCATCAGCTGCAGGACGCTGTGATGCAGCAGCCATGGACAGAGCTGTACCTCACTTTCCAGAATGCCGGATTCGGCAAGCTCAAAGCAGTACGCAAGGAAGGTATTGATCCCAATCTGCAGGAGACTGTCAAGCAGCTACGGGAGAATGCCAAAAAGTCGCTGGCAGATCTGAAAACGTCCTTTTTTGGTCGTACACCGGATGAGTTCGCCCAGGAGCTGCGTGAAGCGGCTCCGCTAATGAGCGAGCTGGCCGAGCTGGTTATTCGCTTCAGTAATAAATACCAGCAGGAGAAACAACGCCGCGGTTGGGTCGACTTTTCCGATCTGGAGCATTATGCTCTGCAGATTTTGCGTGATCCGGCATCGGTGCCTGATCATCTACAGCCTTCTGCAGCCGCCCTGGAGTATCAGGAGCGATTCGAGGAAGTCATGCTGGATGAATATCAGGATACCAACTCGGTTCAGGAACAGCTGATTCGTTTGATTTCCCGGCAGGAACAGGGCAACCGGTTTATGGTAGGCGATGTGAAGCAGAGTATTTACCGCTTCCGTTTGGCTGAGCCGGGATTGTTTATGGAAAAGTATCATACTTACACAGAAGACTGGCAGAGTGAGGGACGACGAATTGATTTGTCCCGCAACTTCCGCAGCCGTCAGCAGGTCGTAGATGCCGTTAATATGATTTTCCGTCAGGTGATGAATGAGAAAGTATCGGAGATTCGTTATGACGAGCGAGCTGAACTGGTGGCCGGTGCCAAGTATCCCCCTGGAGAAGAACAGGCATATGCACCGGAGTTCTGGCTGATCGATCGGACGGGTGCTGAACGAACAGCAGATGCTGAAGACACAGCAGAATTGCCTGTGGGATCTGCTGCCGACGAAGCGGAACTGGAGGCAGCGCGACTGGAAGCTCAGGCTATCGCAGCACGTGTGCGCGAGATGGTATCGCCAGATGGGCGTCCACTGATGATTTATGATAAAAGTATAGACGGACTGCGTCCGGCTGAATACCGGGATATGGTTATATTACTGCGTTCAGTATCCATATGGGCACCTATGATCGTGGAAGAACTGCAGCTGCTTGGTATTCCTGCTTACAGTGATCTGGAGCAGGGTTATTTTGAAGCAGTAGAAGTGGATATTATGTTGTCTCTGCTGGAAATTATCGATAATCCGCAGCAGGATATTCCACTTGCTTCGGTACTGCGTTCTCCCATTGTCGGCTTGAATGAAGATGAACTGGCTGCAATCCGTCTATTTGGCAAAGACCTGTCTTATTACGAAGCGATGCTACTGGCAGCCGAGCAGACAGCTGAACACCCAGGAAGCTGGAACAGCAAGCTTCTGCGCTTTATAGAGCAATTATCCAATTGGCGTGCCCGGGCACGTGAAGAGGAACTGGGCGAATTGATCTGGCGGATTTACCGCGAGACCGGATATGTGGACTGGCTGGGCGGACTGCCTGGAGGCATCCAGCGGCAGAACAACCTGCGGATTCTATACGATCGTGCCCGGCAGTTTGAACGTTCCACCTCATCCCGAGGATTGTTCCGTTTCCTGCGCTTTATCCGCAGACTCAAAGATAATGGTGGCGATCTGGGATCGGCTGTATCAGGAACGCAGGAGAATGCGATTCGGGTTATGACAATTCACAAAAGTAAAGGGCTGGAATTCCCGGTCGTTTTCCTTGCTGGCATGTCCAAAATGTTCAACATGCAGGATCTGAATGCTTCTTTCCTGATGCATAAAGAACTTGGGTTTGGTCCCAAATTTGTAGATGAGGATACTCGGGTCAGTTATCCGATGCTGCCTAATCTGGCAATCCGCCGACAGGCGCTCAACGAACTGCTGGCAGAAGAGATGCGCGTACTCTATGTCGCATTCACACGTCCAAGGGACAAGCTGATCATGATCGGCACGGTACGTGGACTGGATAAGAAAATCTCAGCCTGGAGCCAGATCCAGAATTCGGATCAGCTGGAACTGCCGGATCACCTGCTGGCACGTGGACGCAGTTATCTGGATTGGCTCGGTCCAGCCATGATGCGTCACCGTTCGGCAGCCATATTCCGTGAACGAAATGAAGCAGCAGCAGGTCCTTATTCCGATTGTCTGGTAGCCGATCCATCTGATTGGCAGATTCGTATTATAGATAGCCGCGAGCTGCGTATCACGGATGAGAATGATGAACTGAGTTATGCAGGTCCACGCGAGAATGATCCCAAATGGCAGGCACTCCAGGAAAAAACCGAAGTAACACTATCACAAATCCACGACCATTTGCATACAGATACAGATACAGAGGATTGGCAAAGGATCGTTTATGATCGTCTGTCATGGCAGTATCCTTATGAGAATGCTGTGCATACTCCGGCTAAAACTACGATCAGTGAGCTAAAAAGACAGCTGGCAACCGAGGATGCTCCAGATGCCGATCTATGGGAAGGCATCTGGAATCTGCAGCCACTGCTGAATTCCTTTCCCAACCATAATGCAGAATCTGACCATACAGCTTTGTCTACATCTTTATCTCAGCCGAGGGAAGCGGCCAATAACGATACAGTAGAAGACATGACGACCTACAACCAGACATCGCCATCCAGTCTGTATCATGACGGTACACTCAAGCTGCAACGTCCCAAGTTTATGGAGAAACGCGGCTTGAGTGGCGCGGAACGGGGAACAGCTTATCATACGATGATGCAGCGTATTCCTCTGCATGCAGGTCCGGTTGATGCAGCGCTGGTAGATCAGGTTAGAGAACAACTGGTGGAACTGCAGATTTTGACGCAGCCGGAAGCCAAGGCTATAAAAACGGTGGATATTACTGCTTTCTTCACAAGCGAACTTGGGCAGCGTCTTATCCGTTCGGAATGGGTCAGACGCGAGATGGCTTTCAGCTACGGTATTCCTGTAAATGAACAGAACGATATTATGCTTACCCAGGGGATCGTTGATTGTTTGTTCCGTGAAAATGGACGAACTATTCTCATCGATTACAAAACTGATCGCATCGTAGCTCATGAAGGTGGTCTGACATCCTTGGAACAACGGTATCGTCTTCAGCTGGAATTATATGCACAGGCTGTTCAGGAATCGCTTGGACAGCAGGTGGATGAGTTATGGCTTTACTTCTTTGACGGTGCAACAGCAGTTAGACTAGATGGAGACAAATAATAAGTCTACTATATATGCTCATTTTCCGTGTGCCGATCACTGTTGTCCTGATCAGAATCAGTTATGAAGAGATAGGGACAGCAATATAAAGTCAATAGTATAAAGTCAGTAAAAATAGAAAAGTATAATTAACTATGATCAAACGTCATTAAGCAGCACTATTTGCACAAAGTGGTGTATGTACAACAACATGTATAACCAAGTACGTAACTGTCAGGGCCGCCTGTTCAAGGGCAGCCCTGCAGTTATGATGATAGATATAGAGGAGGAGTCCCATGCGTATTTTACATACGGCGGACTGGCATTTTGGCAAAACCCTGGAGGGCCGCAGTCGGCTGGAAGAGCAGATTGCCTTTGTGGAAGAACTAACCCGGATTGCTGATGACCAGCAGGCAGATCTTATTCTGATGGCTGGTGATGTGTATGATTCGGTCAATCCACCGGCAGCTGCAGAGCAGCTATTTTATGAAGCGGCAGCCAAATTAACTGCCAATGGCCGTCCAATGGTCATTATTGCAGGCAATCATGATCAGCCGGAACGAATCTCATCGGCGACGCCGCTCGTTCGTGGCCGGGGGATTCACTTATTAGGTGTCCCGGTATCAGAAGGAATACAGATTCATATTCCGCGTACATCCGAGACCGCTGTTATTGCGCCGCTCTCTTATCCATCCGAAGCCCGGTTGAATGAACTGCTCACAGACGACAATGAAGAGAATCTGATCCGGCGTGCTTACAGTGAACGAGTAGGTCTGCTGATGAAACAGCTGTCGGCAGGATTCCGCCCGGATACCGTTAATCTGGCGATGAGCCATGTGTATGTACTGGGTGGGGTAGAGACCGATTCGGAGCGTCCGATTCAGGTGGGTGGTGCCTATACGGTAGATCCGTCAGCACTGTATACTGGAGCACAATACACGGCCCTGGGTCATTTACATCGTGCTCAGGCAGTGAAAGGAGAAGGCATGATTCGCTATAGCGGTTCTCCGCTCGCTTACAGTTTCTCCGAATCCGGACAGGCCAAATCTATTACCATGCTGGATATACAGCCTGGTGGTATTCCGCAAATGGAAGAGATTTTTCTGACGAGCGGCCGCCCGTTGGTACGCTGGAAAGCCAAAGGTGGTTTGACCGAAGTCTATCAGTGGCTCGAAGAAGGCAGAGACCCTAATGCTTTTATCGATCTGGAGATCTCCTTACAGGAAGCACTGGCGATGAGCGATATTCAGAATTTGCGCAAAGCCTGCGGAGGAATCGTGAATATTCGCCCGGTGTACCCGGAGACCGAGATGCAGGAGCAGTTCAGTGAACGCTCGCAGCTGCCGGTACATGAATTGTTCCGTAAATTTTATGAACGTCAGACCGGTGGAGCTGTTCCGGAAGATCGACTGGTTGAGCTGTTCCTGGAACTGATTGATGCTGAAGATACGCTGGAACAATTGAATCAGGATCAGAATGAATAATATGAAGTGAGTACAACAAATACACAAACCAAATACACAAACGAATTCATTATCATCTTTGTAGATGGACAAAACAGCCGAGATTCGGGCTGGATCGATCCATATCACCATTGAAATACAAGAAAGCAGATTATATGTACAGATAGAGGGGATGCAGTATGAAGCCGATTACCCTGAAATTATCAGGCCTGCAAAGCTATCGTGAACAACAGGAGATCGATTTTACCGTTCTGTGCGAGACTGGTCTGTTTGGTATATTTGGACCTACAGGCAGCGGTAAATCCACTGTGCTTGATGCGATTACACTGGCTCTGTATGGCAAAGTGGAACGAGCACAAAATGGAACACAAGGTATTCTGAATCACTCCGAAGATGCCGTTTTTGTCTCCTTTTCATTCGAACTGCTGTCCGATCTGGGACCCCATACTTACCGGGTCGAACGCCGATTCAAGCGTACAGGTGACCATACGGTCAGCAATACAATGAGCCGGTTTATTGAATGCCTTCCTGATGGAGATCGTGTTATGGCGGACAAGCTAGGTGACGTGACCCGGTGCGTCGAAGAATATATTGGCCTCAAAATGGATGATTTCACCCGGGCTGTTGTACTGCCGCAGGGCAAGTTTGCCGAATTTCTTTCTTTAAAAGGCAGCGACCGGCGTCAGATGCTGCAGCGTTTGTTCCATCTCGAACGTTATGGCGACCGTCTGATGCAGAAGCTCAGTCAGCGGGTCAAGGAAACTGACAACCAGCTGGGCCGTCTGGCGGCTGAACAGGCTGGTCTTGGCGATGCCTCCGCCGAAGCGGTGAAGCTATCCAAAGAACGACTGCAGGCAGCTGTACAAGAGGCAGAGCAGGTACGCCTCCAATTACAGGAAATCACGGCACAGGCTGAACGACTGAGCCGCATACGTGAATTAATGAAGGAACAATCGATACTTCAGGTCAAATTAAAGGATCTGGATCAACACGAAGCAGATATACAAGCACTGGAGCAGCAGCTTCATGGAGCGGCTGCCGCGAATATACTACTGCCACTGCTGGATGCCTGGAAAACAGCACTTGCTCGCTTGCAACAGGAAGAAAGCCGTTCAGTCATGTTGCAAGACCAGCTGCAGCAAGCTGCTCAAGCTGCTGCACATGCTGCCGAACGTGAAAATGAAGCCAGACAGGCCCTGTCCCAAAATGAGCCGCGTCTGGTGCTGCGAATCGAGCAGCTTCAGCAGGCACTAAAGCTTCAGCAAGAGTGCAGCAGCCTGGAGAAGTCGCAGACGTTGCTGAATGCTCAATTGGAGCAGACACAGCAGCAGCTGGCTGAATTACGGCGTCAGTCAGAGCATGAACAGACTATGCTGGAAAAAGCAGAAAAACGGCGCGAAGAGCTGTCGATTCAGCTCAAAGCCTGTGAGGTGCGCAATCAGGACCGTAAAGAGTTGCAGGACGCCCAGCAGCGGCTGTCTGCACTGGATTCAGCGCGTGTTCGTCTGCAGGACATCCAGCAGGAGCATGAGGGTTATCGTCAGGCAGACCAGCGTGCTAGTGAAGCATGGAATGCACTGGAAAAGCAACAATTGCAGCGTAGCCACGAAGAAAATAGATTTTACCAGGCTGCTTCTCGGTTACTGCAGCAGCATCAGCAGAATGAACAGCAAATATCCAAATTTCAAAATGTTCTCCGGGATCATGAGCAGCAGTATCATCAGGCATCACGTGCTGCTGAATCTCATCGTCTGGCGGCAGTGTTGGCAGCGAGCTTGCAGGAAGGTGAACCTTGTGCAGTTTGTGGTTCGGTACATCATCCCGATCCAGCTGCAGTGCTTGCAGAAGCCAGCGGTTCGGCCGATAATCATGCAGAGCAGCTGAACCAGTTGGAGATGCTTCAGCAGGAAGCACGGCAGCTAAATGACCATATTCGTTCCCGACGCTTTGAACTGAACAATATATTGGGCGAATGGGAAGGAAATGTACCACATTCACAGTCTGTGAACGTTCCTGAGCAAGCAGACAGTGAACTGGGAAGTATAACACATACCCCTTCGGAAGATCCGGAGACAATAACCGATCCTGCGGCGATGAATACATGGTTCGCTACTGCTCGTCGACAAAACGACATACTGGAGCGTGAGCTGAATACACTCAAACAGGAGATCAGATCCTGGCGTCAGCAGCAGCGCGAATGGTCCCAGCGAACAACAGCCTTGCAGACTGAGCAGCAAAGTGCAGCCCGGCTGCTGGAGCAGTCCGTTATTCGTCTAAATACTGCGCAGCAGACGGTAAATAACCTTCTACAGGATTGGCAGTCCAATCTGGCTCATCTGACCGAAGAATCCGCTCGTGAAGGATTTGCCCGTATTGCAGCGCTGGACGAGCAGGCAGAGAAGATTCGGGAAGGTCTCGAAAAGAGTACCCCTTATATCGAGGAACGCCAAAAAGCGCTGCGTCACTATGAACAGCAGCAGAATCAGCTGGACAGACAGCATATTCAGGACAGCACCAGGTATGAAGGCGAACAAAAATTGCTGCAGGAGAAAAAGAATCGTCTGCAAGAATGGATTGGCAGCGATTCAGCCGATCAGCTAATCGGGCAGGTGGAATCAGAGCTGGCCCGTTACCGTCAGGAATCCGAGAGCTGTGTCTGTCAGCTGCGTGAAGCAGAGCAGCGTCAGCAACAGTCTGCGCAGGCATTGGCATTATCCGAACAATCTGCTGCTTCTGCGAGAGAACAGGCTGATCAGACCGGACAACAGTGGCAGCAGGCACTGGATGCTTCTCCTTTTGCCAGTGCGGACGATGTGAATGCTGCCCGGATGGAAGAACAGCAGCTGCAGCTCAGCCGTCAGCGAATAGATCTTCATCGTGAACAGCAGCGGGAGCTAACCCTTCATCTGCGTGAAGTAGAGACCAAGCTGGATGGACAGAGCATTACCGAGCAGCAGTGGGAAGAAATCCAGCAGCGCTGGACAGAGGCCCGTCAGGCGGATGAAACTGCTCTGGAGAACAGAGCCAAGGCTTCAAGAGACTTTGAAGATCTGGAGCATCGCCATGTGCGCTGGCTGGAGCTGGAGAATGAACGTACTACGCTCGCCGTGGAAGCCGGACATTTGTCCAAACTGCAGGCCAGTATGCGTGGCAATGCTTTTGTAGAATATATTGCCGAAGAGCAGCTAATGCAGGTGAGTCTCGCTGCCTCGGAACGTCTTCGTTTCCTGACCAAGCAGCGCTATTCGCTGGAAGTGGATTCCGGCGGTGGATTTGTTATTTGCGATAATGGGAATGGCGGAATACGGCGTCCGGTATCGACATTGTCCGGTGGAGAGACTTTCCTGACTTCATTGTCGCTTGCTCTGGCACTATCTGCCCAGATCCAGCTGCGGGGACGTTATCCATTGCAATTCTTTTTCCTGGATGAAGGATTTGGTACACTGGACCCCGAACTTCTGGATACAGTGGTAACTTCTCTCGAGAAGCTGCATACGGACCGACTGTCGGTTGGTATTATCAGCCACGTGCCGGAACTGCGGATGAGGCTGCCGCGCAAGCTGATCATTGTGCCTGCAGAACAGGCAGGCAGTGGCTCCAAAGTCATGCTCGAGAAAATGTAAATTGCAAAGTAGCATGTATTCTAATTCATCAAAAATTCAAAGGAGCTATTTCTTATGACACAATCTGACTGCTTATTTTGCAAAATTGTAGAAGGTAGTATTCCAAGTAACAAAGTATACGAAGACGAACAACTGCTGGCGTTCCATGATATTGCTCCGGCAGCACCTGTTCATGTATTGATTATTCCCAAAAAGCATATCGATTCCATGAATGAAGTAACCGAAGAAGATCTTCCACTGATCGCGGATATCCATCGCACAGCGATTAAGCTGGCTTCTGAACTGGGAGTTGCCGAGAGTGGATACCGTCTGATCAACAATTGCGGTCCGGATAGTGGACAGGCCGTTCAGCATATTCATTATCATCTGCTTGCCGGTACCAAGCTGGGTGCATTGACAGGAATCTCTGATTCTCATGCTTAATGATCGATTTTGATAGAGGCAGAGTAAGAATGATTTCTATCTGTGTCCTGTGTATTACAAGATTCACGAGTGTGGTTTTCAATAATTATTCATAAAAGTGATTAATTTCCTATTTTTAGCTAAAATTAGGCTTAAAATAGTGTTTCCAATCCCCTAAAAACCGGGTATATAATATAACGTTAAAAAAATGACTGGAAAAAGCCCTGTTCAGGTTGACACTTCGTTCAACTTTCACCTATAATGAAAGTTGATAAGCCGTGTTATTTTTCCGGACGGTCTGGTCGGAGGGAGGGAAAACTGGTGTCTGAAACGAAAGTTCGCAAAAACGAAACAATTGATGCAGCACTTCGTCGCTTCAAACGCTCCATCGCTAAAGATGGCGTTCTGGCTGAGGTGAAAAAACGCAAACATTATGAGAAGCCGAGCGTAAAGCGTAAGAAAAAATCCGAGGCTGCGCGCAAAAGAAAGTTTTAGGAGGATTTATCCGTTATGAGTCTTAGCGAACGATTGAACGAGAATATGAAGCAGGCCATGAGGGACAAGGACAAGTTTAAATTGTCTACGATCCGCATGGTGCGTTCCACGATAAAAAATCTAGAAATAGATTTGAAACGTGATGTGAACGATGAAGAAGTGCTTGATATTCTTAGCCGTGAGATCAAACAGCGCAAAGATGCCCTCCAAGAATTTGAAAAAGCAGGTCGTGACGACCTGACAAGCAACCTTAGAGCTGAAATTGAGATCATTTCAGAGTATCTTCCCGCCCAGCTTTCTGAAGAAGAAATTAAAGTCATTGTACAGCAGACCATCCTGGAGACCGGTGCTTCTTCAAAAGCCGATATGGGAAAACTGATGAGCGCCTTGATGCCTAAGGTCAAAGGTCGCGCAGACGGAAAAGTTGTGAACCAAACAGTTCAACAACTTCTGCAATAAACAAATTCAAAAGCACCTTCTTTCTATAGAAAGAAGGTGCTTTTTTCTATCTTTTTCTTTAAACGGCTAGGGCTTATCTAGTTTTACCAGGAAATGTGACATTTTGATGAAACGTATTCATTGGTTTCACGTATAATAAAAAGAGTAGTTTTACCATTTCTAACTGTATTTTCGTATCGTGAGTCTGGGACCGTAGTATCCGTAGCAAGGCAACCTTCCGTATAACGAATAAGGTCTACTTGAACAGAAAGGGGCTACAATGCATGACGAACAAAACAGACGGTCGGACATATCAGCATCGTGTTCTGATATGGATATCCATGCTACTGTTAATAGTTACGATGGGTATTACGTCGGTGCATTCGGTATTTGCCGCAGCACCATCAACAGCTTCAAACGGTGCGGTCTATGTTATACCGGTTGATCGCGAGATTGAAGGAGGGCTGCAGAAGTTTCTGGCACGTGGTTTCCAGGAAGCACAAGATAATAAAGCCTCATGGATCGTGCTACAGATGAGTACACCCGGAGGAGAGATTCAAGCTGCAGAAGGCATTGGGGAAATGCTTCGCAATAGTCCGATTCCTACAGCCGTCGTCGTTCAGGACAGAGCAGCTTCGGCAGGAAGTTATATTGCTCTCAATGCAGACAAAATCTATATGCAGCCAGGCAGTACTATTGGTGCTGCAGCTGTAGTCGATAGCAGCGGTCAGCCTGTTAATGATGCCAAGCTGGTTGCATACTGGAAAGGTGAAATGCGTGCTGCAGCCCAGCTCCACTCCCGTAATCCTGATATTGCAGCCGGAATGACCGATGTCAATATATCCGTAGCTATGCCGGAAATTGGTCAGACTAAGGAAAAAGGGCAAATCATTTCTCTGACAGCACAGGAGGCTCAGAAGGTAGGGTATGCAGACGGAATCGTCTCTTCGGTAAACGAGGCTGTAGCGACACTTGGACATTCGCCAGCTGATATGGTTCTTGTAGAACCGTCAATTGGTGAGAATATTGCTCGTTTCCTTACACTGCCCCTTGTAGCGACTATTCTGTTGTTTGTCGGAATCGCAGGTATCGCGATGGAGATTCTGATTCCCGGCTTTGGAGTTCCTGGTGTTATCGGTGTAATCGCTTTTGGTCTTTATTTCTTTGGCGGTTATGCGGCAGGCTTCTCGGGTTCAGAGACATGGCTTCTGTTTGGAGTTGGTCTAGTACTTCTTGTACTGGAGCTGTTTATACCAAGCTTTGGTATTCTGGGTATTCTGGGAGCAGGCAGTTTGGTGACTGGTGTTGTCAAAGCAGCCTATGATACGAGTAATGCGCTGATATCACTTGGAATTGCTTTTGCAGCAGCAGCCGTATTTGTATCCATTATGGCTGTTGTATTCAAGAAGCGTGGTATCTGGAACCGATTTATTTTAAGTGAACAGCTTTCTTCGGATCAGAATTATATGTCCAATCTGCAGAGAGAATTGTTGCTTGGCATGGAAGGCGTCAGCCTTACTCCTCTCCGTCCATCCGGTACAGTAATTGTAGATGGACAGCATCTGGATGTGGTAACCCAGGGTGTCTATATTGATAAGAATTGTCCAGTACGCATTATTCGTATTGATGGCAGTCGGATCATTGTAGATGAGAAAGTCGCAGATACAGAAGGGCACGAGGGGATAGATCCACATCATGTTACCTGATCGCTTATGGCAAAGAAGAACGTAGCTTTTGCGTGCCAGCTGGCAGGCATCTTGAATGACAGTAGACTCTCTTGATCTTTTACTGCTGGTCTGCTGCCGTTCTTACATATTTACCTGCTTGTTATAGAGCTGGATAGTTAGGGATACTTCATCTTTATAGGGATGGATATATTGCATTTTGATTAATATTTTAAATGGATGCCGTCCAGCTATTGGGATCGTTCATCCAACGATCTGTTTTAACCAAATTTTAAATGGAGTGTGATACAGCCAATGAGCCCAAGTATTTTGAGTTTTCTGTTAATCGCCGTTGTTGTCATTGTTGTACTCAGTGTATTTTTCAGTTTCTTCCCGGTAGCCCTGTGGATCTCCGCCGTTGCTTCCGGTGTACGCGTCAGTATTATTACGCTTGTAGCCATGCGTTTGCGCCGCGTTGTACCTTCACGTATCGTTAATCCGCAGATCAAGGCGCACAAAGCCGGTCTGGGACTGAATTTGAATCAACTGGAAAGTCATTATCTGGCTGGTGGTAATGTAGACCGCGTGGTGAACTCGCTTATCGCCGCTCAGCGTGCCAATATTCCGTTGGAATTTGAGCGTGCAGCAGCGATTGATCTGGCAGGCCGCGATGTGCTGCAGGCCGTACAGATGAGCGTTAATCCAAAAGTAATTGAGACACCTGTTGTAGCGGCTGTAGCCAAAGACGGTATCGAAGTTCGTGTTAAGGCCCGCGTAACGGTACGTGCGAATATCGATCGTCTGGTCGGTGGTGCTGGTGAAGAAACAATCATTGCACGTGTTGGTGAAGGTATCGTTACAACTGTAGGTTCGAGTACTTCCCACAAACAAGTACTTGAGAATCCGGATCTGATCTCGCGTACCGTGCTTCAAAAAGGACTGGATGCCGGTACGGCTTTTGAAATCCTGTCTATTGATATCGCGGATGTGGATGTAGGTAAAAATATCGGTGCTATGTTGCAAACCGAACAGGCGGAAGCCGACAAACGTATCGCTCAGGCCAAAGCAGAGGAAAGACGTGCGATGGCAGTTGCACAGGAACAGGAAATGAAAGCTCGCGTGGTCGAGATGAGAGCACGTGTGGTCGAGTCCGAATCCGATGTACCACTGGCCATGGCAGAAGCACTGCGTAAAGGCCAGATGGGTGTAATGGATTATATGAATCTGAAAAATATCGAAGCAGATACGCAGATGAGAGGCTCCCTTGGCAAGGTGAACGATCCGAATCAGGGTGGCAATGATCAGCACCCGAATAAATAAGGATGTGTTGAATCAATGATGGACTGGATTTTTAGCAACATCTATATCGTGGTGATTATCGGCTTTGCTATTTTTACAGCAATCAGCAGTCGTTCAGGCAAAGGCAAAGCATCAAGGCGTCCATCTTCCATGCCGACTTTTGGTGGCAGCCCCCTGACTGGAGATCGTTCGAATCGTGAAAGCGCGCCACCTCTGCTGAATGACAATGGCAATAGCGCAGAAGAAGCACAGCGCCGTTACCACGAAGCGCAGCAGCGCTATAACACCTCTAATGACAGTTCGTATGAGCAAGATGAGAACTGGGGCGAAGAGGATCGTCGATATTCGAACGAATCGGAGCGGAGTCTTAGCAGAGAAGGTATGGGTACTGAAGGATTATCCAGTCGTCAGGCAGCAATGAATGAACGTCTGAACAGCCTGGAATCCAATCTGAATCAGCGTACGCATGGTATGACAACCGGTGGAGTATCTTTGAGAGGCACTGATGTACAGACTGAAACGGCACAAGCTGGCGCCCAACAGGTTCAGGCCGAGCAGCTACGGCAGGGGGTAATCTGGGCAGAGATTTTGGGACCACCACGTTCACGTCAATCCCAGGTCCGAGGCCGCCCAGCTAATCGCAATTCCTGAGAGATTCCGCTTTATGGCGAGAGTGTCTACAATGATGTTACTTTTTATGAACCGGTCTCCCAGAGGCCGGTTTGTTCTTTAACCCTGCTTCAAATAGAAAGATACGGGTGAATAATAAAACCATATGCCTCCAAAAAATTTTGCATGAGCACGCATACAATGGTAAAGTTTATGAGGAAGGCAGCATATACACCAATTCTATATATTGAGGAGATTGAGGCTATTTGTCAGAGCAAACGCAAAGCGTCAGAATACCCTTGCAAAATGCAGAAGAAGGCTTGTCATTGTTCGGTGCACAGGATAGTTTCCTGAAAATTATCGAACGCGAAATGGAAGCTAATATTGGCAGCAGAGAAGCCGATATTGTGATTCAAGGTCCTGTTCCGATTGTAGATAAGGTGCAGCAGTTATTTGAAGTACTGCTGGAACTGATCCGCAAAGGATATGTTCTTACCGAACGGGATATTTTATATGCTATTGAGCTTGCGAAGGATATGCGGGCAGATCAGCTGCTCGACTTATATAAAGGGGAAATTACCCAGACGTTCCGTGGCAAACCGATCCGTGTCAAAACAATCGGTCAAAAACATTATGTATCGACGATTCAGAAACGGGATATTGTGTTTGGAATTGGCCCTGCGGGAACCGGTAAAACCTACCTGGCGGTGGTACTTGCTGTAGCTGCCCTCAAGGAAGGCAAAGTGAAACGTATTGTGCTCACCCGTCCAGCTGTTGAAGCAGGCGAGAGTCTTGGTTTCCTGCCAGGTGATCTTCAGGAAAAAGTGGATCCTTACCTGCGTCCGTTATATGATGCGCTTTATGATGTTATGGGACAGGAACAGACTGCCAAGGCACTGGAACGTGGCTTGATCGAAATTGCGCCGCTCGCTTATATGCGTGGACGTACGCTGGATGATTCATTTATTATTCTAGATGAAGCGCAGAACACGACGCCGGAACAGATGAAAATGTTCCTGACGCGTCTTGGTTTTGGTTCCAAAATGGTAATTACGGGAGACGTTACCCAGATTGACTTGCCACGAGGCAAAAAGTCAGGTCTGGTAGAAGCCCGTCTTGTGCTGGACGGCATTAAAGAGATCGGATTTGTTACATTTGGCGAGCAGGATGTGGTGCGCCATTCACTGGTACAGAAAATTATCGTCGCCTATGACAGAGCATCGGAAAATCTGGAATAGCAGGCAGGCGGTCAGTGGGTACGCAGCAGCCGCACATTTTGAATATTCAGAAGTGAGAGGACTGTATGTATGATTTCCAAGGAACCGTCCCAACGCAATTCGTTCTACTCCAGACTGGCAGGATGGAAAAGCAGCAGGGGAACCCGCTATATTTTATTTGCAGTACTGCTTGTTCTTTTTTATGGAAGTCTGGCGCCCAATCTGGTACCGCAGCGTTTTGATATTCAGGTCGGTGCGGTCAGCGAAAAAGATATCGTGGCACCTATGCAGATTCCCAATAACAAAGCGACACTGCAGGCTCAGGAAACGGCAGCGGAAAAGGTCGAAGCGGTATACACCATTGTATCTATGCATAGAGATACCGTCATGTCACAAATGCTGGAACGTATTGAGTCGCTGAATCAGGACGATCAGATTTCCAGTTCGGACAAGGCACAAATATATAGCCAGGAGATTCCACAGCGTATTCGTAATTCGGTATCCAATTTTATCCGGAATCACCGCGAATCCGGTAACTATTCGGCGCAGCTAATGGATGAAATGCAGAAGACCATTTCCAATCAGACATACAGCATTCCCGAAGAGACCTTTCTGAAGATTCCGCGTCTGTCTACGGAAGAAGTTCAGCAGTTGAGTCAGGTAGCCACATCGATTGTCTCACGGCTAATGAGTGATCAGATTACAGATGCACAGGCTGCCAGAGCACGCGTAGCAGAGTTGGTCAGTACCAGCTCCCTTAATAGCCGTACGGCACGCGAAGTAGCGCAGGAACTAATTCGTGCTACGCTGACGGCTAACAAATTCTACGATGAAGAAGCGACCAAAGCTGCCAAAGTAGAAGCAAGGGAAAATACACCTGTTGTATATGTGAAGCAGGGAGATATTATTGTGCCTGCAGGGCAGGTTATTACCCAGGAAATGTACACGTTGCTGGATGAGAATAATCTGCTCAAAAACGAAGTGAATTACTGGCCTCAGCTGGGCCTGCTGCTATTTGCTTTTCTTCTGGTGCTGGGGATTTATGTATTCTTCCGTCAGAATGCCCAGAGAGGGACGCCCTACAATAACTCGCAGCTGCTGATGCTGATCCTGATTTTTGCGATCAGTATTGTAAGTTTCCATCTGGTACGTATTTTGCAGACCGGTAACTTCCCGTACTTTGGCTATCTGGTTCCGGCAGCGCTTGGAGCCATGCTAATTACGGTGCTGCTGGATATTCATCTGGCTTATGTATGTTCGGTAATACTGAGTATACTGGTCAGCGTAATTTTGAATATGCGGCAAAATGAAATATTTGATTACCAGTTTGGAATGTTTACATTGGTCGTCTCGCTTACAGCGATTCATTGTATACATCGTGCAAGCCAGCGTTCAACTATTCTCAAGGCAGGGATTATGACTTGTCTGTTTGGAGCATTGACGGTACTTGCACTTGTGTTATTAAATGATGAGAGCTGGACACGTATGACCGTAATGTATGCACTCGGTTTTGCTTTTATCGGTGGGTTGCTGACGACTGTGCTGGTACTTGGCTTAATGCCATTTTTCGAGACCACATTTGGTATTCTGTCAGCACTCAAGCTGGTGGAACTATCCAATCCGAATCATCCACTACTGCGCAAGCTGTTGATTGAGACACCAGGTACCTATCATCATAGTGTAATGGTAGGTAATCTGTCTGAAGCAGCTGCCGAAGCAATTGGGGCGAATGGGCTGCTATGCCGTGTCGGTTCGTATTATCATGACATTGGTAAAACCAAGCGTCCTGGTTACTTTATCGAGAATCAGAACCATATGGAGAACCCTCATGACAGTATAGATCCGAAGCTCAGCAAGTCGATTATTATCGCACATGCCCGTGATGGCGTAGAGATGCAAAAGGAATACAAGCTGCCCAAGCCGATTCGAGATATCGCCGAGCAGCATCATGGCACCACCTTTTTGCATTTCTTTTATCACAAAGCTCTCAAGCTGGCGGAAGAGCATGGAGTGGAACCTGATTTTACAGAAGATGATTTCCGGTATCCGGGTCCCAAAGCACAGACCAAGGAAGCTGCTGTGGTAGGGATAGCGGATAGTGTGGAAGCAGCGGTGCGTTCTCTGAACAAGCCGACAGTAGAACAGGTAGAGACCATGATTGAGAAAATTATTAAAGGACGTCTGGATGATCACCAGTTCAATGAATGTGATCTTACAATGAAAGAGCTGGATGTTATCGCCCAGACTCTTAAGGAAGCCGTAATGGGGATTTTCCATTCCCGTATTGAATATCCGGAAGACATCAAGAAACCGGAGATAAAGGAGAAAAAGGTATGAGTTTGCAGCTCGCTTGGGAGAATGAACAAACTGAATATGAAATTACCGGTGAGCTGATCTCGCTGCTGGAGCAGATTTTGCAAAAGGCAGGCGAGCAGGAAGCAGTTCAGGAAGGTGAGGTTGCTCTTACATTTGTCGATGATGAGACGATTCACCAGCTGAACAAGGAGTACCGGAATATCGATCGTCCGACCGATGTGCTTTCTTTTGCCATGCATGAATCCATGGATGATGAAATGGAGATCAACTATGGTACCGATTCTGCAGCAGATGGCGAACAGTTGCCGGGGGATATGCTCGGGGATATTATTATTTCGATTCCGCGTGCGATAGCACAGAGCGAGGATTACGGACATTCTGTTGAGCGTGAGATCGGATTTCTGTTTGTGCATGGATTTTTGCATTTGCTCGGCTATGACCATCAGGATGATGCGACTGAAGCGGAAATGATGGGCAAACAGGAAGCGGTATTAGAGCAGATCGGACTGACCCGCTAATGAAAAAGAGAACGTGGAGAGCTGTATTTTATTCTGCGATTGAAGGCGTGATCGCAACCTTCCGTACGGAGCGCAATTTCCGTGTGCATGTGCTGGCAACATTGGCTATTATTGCAGCTGGTTGGTTTTTTCATGTCGATGTTGGAGACTGGATGCTGTTGACGCTTGCCATTGCGATGGTGCTTGGCGCGGAACTGATGAATACCGCTGTTGAAGCTGCTGTTGATTTATGCTCTCCCGACTGGCACCCATTTGCCAAAAAGGCTAAAGATGCTGCGGCAGGTGCTGTGCTGGTCGCTTCTCTTGCTGCTGCTGTCATCGGTGCTGCTGTTTTTATCGGACCGGTACGGATCTGGTTGGGTTTTTGAATTAATGAGCTGGACGGATTGGATTTCGTCCGGCACCTATAAAGAACCTTTTTCTGAAGCCCGTAGGGGTAGCAGGAAAGGGTTCTTTTGATCGTTACGTTATAAATTTTTTGGACGAATTGAATGACTATCTGCTGAATGCAGTTTCGCTATGGGCGAATAGGCATAAATCGTGTAAAATAGAGATATACGGCTGTAGGATCAGTTACAGATTTTGGAGTCTGAACGACAGCCATTTTCCAAGTAGACTCAAATACAGTCAATGTATACAGGGACCTCTTCAATCATGGGCAATACCATTTCTTCATACCGAAATGCTTATCTGATCATACTTGTCTGATTATGAACCAACATTATGGATGAGATGCGTGACCACAACAAGGCGCGCTTATTTGATAAAGCAAGTTGCAGACTACAGAATAGTGAACATGAAGTTGAATTTTAGGGGGACCCTATGGAAGCATCACAATTACTACAAGAAGCCATTATCGCGCGTGCCAAAGCTTATGTACCTTACTCCCACTTTTCGGTAGGAGCAGCCCTGCTGGATGCGAGCGGCAAGGTGCACCATGGCTGCAATATTGAGAATGCGGGATACTCTCCCAGCAATTGTGCAGAACGTACAGCGCTATTCAGTGCTATTGCACAAGGGCAGCGCCCGGGTACTTTCAAAATGCTTGCCGTTGTCGGAGAGACCGATGAGCCGATTGCTCCATGTGGTGTATGCCGTCAGGTAATGGTAGAGCTGTGCCATCCGGATATGCCTGTACTGCTTGGCAATATGAAAGGCGATACCCGAATGACCACGATTTCGGAACTGCTTCCACATGCATTTGGGCCATGGAATCTGGATCAATAACTATACAGATTTGCCATGCCTGAAACGGATTCATTATTTTTAACAACCCTGGCGGATATCATACCGCTGATGAACGGAGTGTAATATGTCAAAAAAACAATTTAAATCAGGATTCGTCGCTATTGTAGGTCGTCCGAATGTAGGGAAATCCACCCTCATGAATCAGGTGATCGGTCAGAAAATTGCGATTATGTCCGATAAGCCTCAGACGACACGCAACAAGATTCATGGTGTCTATACAACAGATGAGATGCAGATTGTATTCCTGGATACACCGGGTGTGCACAAACGTCAGTCCAAGCTGGGCGATTTTATGAATCAGACCGCACTGAATACACTGAACGAAGTAGAAGCAGCATTGTTCCTCGTTGATGCGGCTGAAGGATTGGGCGGTGGTGACCGTTTCATTATTGAACATCTCAAAAAAGTAAAAACACCGGTTTTCCTTGTTATCAATAAAATTGATCAGGTTGCTCCGGAACAGCTGCTGCCGATCATCGACAAATATCGTTCGCTGCATGAGTTTGCCGAGATTGTACCGATCTCTGCGAAATTGGGTAATAATGTGAACACACTGCTGGAACAACTGGGCAAATATCTGCCGCAGGGACCTCAGTACTATCCGGACGATCAAGTAACCGATCACCCCGAGCAGTTTGTCTGCGCCGAGCTGATCCGTGAGAAGATTCTCCAGATGACACGTGAAGAGATCCCGCACTCTATTGCGGTAACGATTGAAGATATGTATACCCAGGAAAATGGTCTGGTAAATATCTCGGCTGTCATTTATGTAGAACGTGATTCCCAGAAAGGAATCATTATCGGCAAGCAAGGAGCTCTGCTCAAGGAAGTGGGCAAGCGCGCCCGTATGGATATCCAGAATCTGCTGGGTTCCAAAACCTTCCTGGAACTATGGGTAAAAGTGAAAAAAGACTGGCGTAACCAGGATCGGGTCCTCAAGGATCTGGGCTTCCACCGGGACGCTTAAAAATGGGGAACAGAGCATTGATGCAATGCTCTGTTCCTTTTGTAACCTGCTGTTCATCATAGCTGTCTATTTTAATATCATGGAGTATCATAGAGCGTTCCTATTTCTTTGAGGTACTCCAGTTCGGTTAAATATACCGTCTCATTTCATTGCTCCAACCAGCCCTAGATATAAAGGCTGGAATTTTATACAGATCAGGAGATGACGCATGCTATACAGAGTGCAAGGTATCGTCATCCGCAGCATGGATTACGGGGAAGGCAACAAAATCATGACTCTCTGTACGGAAGCACATGGTAAAGTTGCCGTATTCGTGCGTGGAGCCAAAAAAGCCAGAAGCCGTCACGGTGCGCTGGTACAGCCGTTTACGTATGGCGAGTTTTCCTTTATCCGTAGCGGTACGGGGATGGGAACGCTGAATCAGGGAGAAGTGATTGAATCCAATCACAAGCTGCGTGAAGATATTACACTGGCTGCTTATAGTGCTTATGCCTGCGAATTGGTGGATAAAGCCCTGCTGGATAATGAAACCGGTCATTTCTGGTTTGACCAGCTCAAATCGTACTTGTCTTTTCTCGGTGAGGGCCGCGATCCGGTTGTTCTGACTTCTCTGTTCGAGATGAAAGTACTTCAAGCAGCCGGATATGGACCACAGGTCGATGCCTGTATGTTCTCGGGAGAGACAGAGGGCAAGTTCTGGATCAGTGCTGGCCTGGGAGGCATTTTGTCGGAGAAAGAACGCCGTCAGGATCCGGCAGCTGCACTTGTATCGCCAGGAGTACTTAAGTTGCTGCGTCTGTTCAGCAGACTGGATATCCGCAGGCTTGGCAATATTGATGTCAAGGATGAGACACGTGCAGAGCTAAAAAAAGTCATGAATTCTTTTATGGAAGCTCAACTGGGTCTCAAATTGAAATCACGCCGCTTTCTGGAGCAGCTTGAACGTTACGAGATATAAATACAATCCGAATATGCAGGTATGCGCTAGAGAAAATAGATAGATACGATAAGGAACGCTATATCCATTTGTCTTGTATTTTATTTGTTCATTATTTTTGCTATCGTATACTGCATTTCTGAAGGGAGAATCTTGCACATTCGGTGAGCTTGGCAATCCTGCTGCAAAACAGCGTTGACGAACTACGCTAATTCCGATATCATCTAACATAGAAATTGTGTCTTCTGAAGACACACATGATGCGTTGACCGGTATAGTAGATTACTGATTACCGTCACTAGCGAGTCAGGGATCGTGGAAGCCTGACGACGACCAGTAGTTGAATGGCAGCCGTGAGCATATGAGCTGAATATGGAAAAGTGGATGACATGCAAATGTCTTCAAATAGGGTGGAACCGCGGGAAATGAACCTCTCGTCCCTATGTCTGTAACCAGGCGTAGGAACGGGAGTTTTTTGCGTGCGTTGCAGATACCTATTTCAGCGAGATCGCATGACCGGTTGCTGACTGCAGAAGCGGATACACATATACATTGTGAGCCTTTTCGGCAGTAGCAATCCCACTATGAACATAAAGGAGTAATGTCAATGAACTTCCAGCAAATGATTTTGACGCTGCAAAACTTCTGGGCCGAGCATAACTGTATGATTGTCCAGCCTTACGATACGGAAAAAGGCGCGGGTACCATGAACCCGATGACATTCCTGCGCTCGATCGGTCCTGAACCGTGGCGTGTCGCTTATGTAGAGCCTTCCCGTCGTCCTTCCGATGGTCGTTACGGAGAGAACCCGAACCGTCTGTATCAGCATCATCAGTTCCAGGTGATCATCAAGCCTTCACCGGACAACATCCAGGAAATCTATTTGGATAGCCTCAAAGCACTCGGTATTGAGCCGCTGGATCATGATATTCGCTTTGTTGAAGATAACTGGGAGAACCCGTCACTGGGCTGTGCAGGTCTGGGCTGGGAAGTATGGCTGGACGGTATGGAAATCACCCAGTTCACTTATTTCCAGCAGGTAGGCGGTATTGAGACGAACCCGGTATCGGTGGAGATCACTTATGGTATGGAGCGTCTGGCTTCCTATATTCAGGAAAAAGAAAATGTATTTGATCTGGAATGGGTGAATGGTATGACCTATGGCGATGTATTCCATCAGCCGGAAGTCGAACATTCCACGTATACATTCGAGGTATCCGATGTACCTATGCTGCTTAATCTGTTCAGTACTTACGAACAGGAAGCCAAACGTGCGATGGATCGGCATCTCGTATTCCCAGCTTATGATTATGTACTGAAATGTTCACATACATTCAATTTGCTCGATGCGCGCGGGGCAATCAGCGTAACCGAGCGGACTGGTTATATTACCCGTGTACGGAATCTGGCGCGCCAGGTAGCCGCCACGTATCTGGAAAATCGTGAGAAGCTTGGCTTCCCGATGCTCAAGAAAGGAGAGATGTAATCATGGCGAAGGACTTATTGCTCGAAATTGGTCTGGAAGAAGTACCTGCCCGCTTCCTGCGTGCAGCGATGAATCAGCTGCGGGACAAAACCGTCAAATGGCTGGATGATTCGCGTCTGACTCATGGCGAAGCCAAAGCTTTCGCAACCCCGCGCCGTCTGGCAGTATGGGTGAAGGATGTTGCAGAGAAACAGGAAGATATCAATGAGGAAGTCAAAGGACCTTCTCGCAAGATTGCCCAGGACGAAAGTGGCAATTGGAGCAAGGCTGCACTTGGATTTGCCCGCAGTCAGGGAGTAACTCCCGAAGAATTTACATTCCGTGAAATCGGCGGAGTAGAATATATCCATGCACGCAAGAGCAGTATTGGTACAAGTACGGATGCGATTGTAGCCGAAGCGCTGCAAAACATTATTACATCCATGAACTTCCCGAAAAATATGCGTTGGGGTGCTCATGATTTCCGCTTTGTTCGCCCGATCCGCTGGATGGTGGCATTGTGGGGACATGATGTTATTGATTTTGAAATTACTGGCGTTCAGACAGGTCGTGTTACACGCGGACATCGTTTCCTCGGAACCGAGACCGAGATTGCCGAGCCTACTCTGTATATGGAAGCTCTGCGTGAGCAGCATGTTATTGCTGACGTGGAAGAGCGTCAGGCTATGATTAGCGCCCAAATCGCTCATCTGGCCATGGAGCAGAAATGGAATATTGATGTAAAGGAAGACCTGCTGGAAGAGGTATTGTTCCTCGTAGAGACACCAACCGTGCTGTATGGTACGTTTGATCCGGCTTTCCTGAATATTCCGCAGGATGTACTGATTACTTCGATGCGTGAGCATCAACGCTATTTCCCGGTACTGGACAATGAAGGCCAACTTCTGCCTTATTTCGTAACGGTACGTAACGGAGACAGCCGCTCTCTGGATGTAATCGCCAGAGGTAACGAGAAAGTACTGCGTGCCCGTCTGTCGGATGCGAAGTTCTTCTACGAAGAAGATCACAAAATGAAGATCGAGGATGCGGTAGCTAAGCTTGATAATATCGTATTCCACGAAGAAATCGGAACACTGGGCGAGAAAGTACGCCGTATTCGTCAGATTGCCGATCAATTGGGTGCTGCGCTGCAGGTGCCTGCTGAGCAAGCTATTAATATTAGCCGCGCTGCCGATATCAGCAAATTCGATCTGGTTACTCAGATGGTATACGAATTCCCTGAGCTGCAGGGCGTTATGGGTGAAGATTATGCACGCAAAGCAGGCGAGAACGAAGAAGTGGCTCGTGCTGTCTTTGAACATTACCAGCCGCGCTTTGCAGGTGAAGCTGCTCCGGCATCACTGACCGGTTCACTGATCAGTATCGCGGACAAAATCGATACGATCGTAGCCTGCTTCTCGATCGGTATTATTCCGACCGGTTCACAAGATCCTTATGCTCTGCGTCGTCAGGCAGCAGGAATTGTCCAGATATTATTGGAACGCGGATTGGCACTGACGCTGGAACAAATTTTTGATATTACACTGAATATTCATGAAAATTTAAGGAATATGAAACGTACTTCCGATATAATACGTATAGAGTTAAATGAGTTCTTTGGACTGCGTGTGAAAAAACTGCTGTCCGAGACACTCCGTTATGACGTAGTGGATGCTGTGATTTCGGCAGGATTCAGTCATATTGGCTCTGTAGTATCACGCGGTAATGATCTGATGCAGGCTGTAACCGAAGTCCCTGACTTCAAGCTGATCATCGAATCGTTTGAACGTGTATCCAATCTGGCTGCCAAATCAGCTGGTACAGTTGTGAATCCGGCTTTGTTTACCGAAGCAGGAGAAACCGAACTGTTTGCGGCATGGGAATCGGTGAGTGCGTCTTACCATAGTCTTCTGGCGGACAATCGTACAGGCGAAGCATTAACCTTACTGGCTACACTTCGTCCAGCCATCACAAGCTTCTTTGACCATATTATGGTTATGGTAGACGACGTAGCTGTACGCGAGAATCGTCTAGCTCTGCTGGCGCTGATTGACCGCGATATCAAACAGTATGCAGATTTCTCTAAACTGGTTAAATAATATATTATATACTAACAGATACACCTATACGGAACGACGATGAGAATTGATGTCGTTCCGTATTTTCGGCTTTGTAAACGAACGTATGATCCGTGAATGGGTCTGCTGTTTCATGGAATCTGGGAAAGGAGGGCATGCATTGCAATCGGAACCGCTACACCGTATCCCGACTATTGTAGTTGATGGCGATGCCTGTCCGGTCAAAGCGGAGATTGCCGGAACAGCGCGCTCTTTTGGAGTGCCTGTGCTGATGGTGTCTTCATTTGATCACCGGATTCAGGCGGAAGAAGGGGTACGGGTTGTTCAGGTAGACCGCAGCGATCAGAGTGCGGATCTGTATATTGTGAATCATGTTCATGCCGGCGATATTGTCATTACCCAGGATTACGGACTGGCTACAATCGCGCTGGCCAAGCAGTGCCGAATTCTGTCTTTTCGGGGCATGGAATTCCATGCGGATAATATTGAATTTTTGCTGGCTCGCCGACATGCACAGGCCAAAGCAAGACGTCAGGGTAAGTATGGTAAAGGGCCTAAACCGCTTACATCGGACGATAAGAAAAATTTTCAGGCCGAACTGGTAAAACTTTTAACAAATTTGCAGGAATTTCATTCGCAGTAGCGAATATTATTTATCGTGTGAAAAGAGATGAAGGTGGTAACGATGAACACCGGATATAGCGGTGGTATTCCTGATGAAGTCATTGAAGCGGTACTTCAGCATAATGACATTGTTGACACGGTAGGCAAGTATGTTCATCTGACCAAACAGGGCAAGTACATGAAGGGCCTCTGTCCGTTTCATTCGGAAAAGACTCCTTCGTTCACAGTCACACCGGAACGCCAGATTTTTTACTGTTATGGATGCGGCGCGGGCGGCAATGCCATCAAGTTCAGAATGGAAATTGATGGTCTGTCTTTCCCGGAAGCGGTCAGATTAATGGCGGAAGAATCACATGTCCCTTATCAGGATGGAAAAGGAGCGGCAGCCACTCCGCAGAACAAGGAGCTGGAACGCCTGCTTCAGGCTCATGAATGGGCCGCCAAGCTGTTTCATTATCTTTTGAAAAATACGGAACACGGGAAATCTGCAATGGAGTACCTGCGTGCCCGCGGATTTGGTGACAAGCTGATAGATCAGTTTCAGATTGGCTATGCGCCGGATCGCTGGGATACGCTTGTGCAGTTTTTTGAAAAACGTTCGTTTGATCTGAAAGAGATGGAAAAAGGGGGACTACTGTCTCCCAGACAGAATGGTTCAGGGTATGTAGATCGCTTCCGCGGACGGGTCATGTTCCCGATTATGAACCGCAGCGGAAGAGTAATTGCATTTGCAGGACGGATACTTGGTGAAGGTCAGCCCAAATACCTGAATTCGCCGGAGAGTCGACTGTTTAACAAAAGCCGTACATTGTACAATCTGAACCTGGCTAAAGGACCGATCCGCAAGCAGGGACAGATTGTATTAATGGAAGGCTTTGGAGATGTGATTGCAGCATGGGATGCGGGGGTACAACATACTGTAGCGACAATGGGCACAGCATTGACTGAAAATCATGCTTCACTGATACGTACGCTAACCGAAGAGGTCGTGGTTTGTTATGACGGCGATAACGCTGGACAGGCAGCTGCACTCAAAAGTATCCCCATTCTGGAAGGTGCAGGTCTGCACGTGAAAATCGCTGTTCTGCAAAACGGTCTGGACCCTGACGAGTATATTAAAACGTATGGTCAGGAACGTTTTGTAGATCAGATTATTCATGGCGCAGTGTCTACGACCAAATTCCGGCTGATTTACACCAAAAAGAATTATAACTTGCTGGAAGAAGACGGCAAGGCGGCTTATGCGCAGGAGGCAATTAATGTGATCGCGCATCTGGGTTCGCCGACAGAGCGGGAAGTGTATCTCAAGGAACTTTCCACCGAAGTAGGCGTATCTCTGGAGAGTCTGAAGCAGGACTGCAATCTGGCGCGTCAGACACTGAATCGCAAGCAGCCATCATCTGGTCAGCAGGGTAATCGAAATGGCAGTGGCGGGAATGCAAGAGGCTCGCGCAAGCAGCCAACTGCTCCTACCCTGCTACCTGCCTATCATGTGGCAGAGCGGCGGTTACTGTCGATTATGCTGCAGGATGGGGAGGCGGCTACTCATGTGGCGCAGGAGCTGGGAGAAGCTTTTAATATCCCGGAACATGCAGCTCTGGCTGCGTACATCTATTCGTACTATGCGCAGGGCAAAGCGCCTGATATCAGCCGGTTTATTGCATCATTGCATGATGATCGGCTGGAGAAGACCGCTACATCCATCTCCATGATGGATGCACCGCTTGATGAGACACTGCGGGGAATGGATGATTACATTCGTGAAATCAAAAAATTCCCGCAGCAAAAACAGATTGAGCAAAAAAGAGAAGACATGCTGCGTGCAGAGAAGTCAGGAGATTTCCTGCGTGCGGCTCAAATTGCAAGTGAGATTATCGCCCTGGAAAGACAATAAATGTTCTGAGCATTTATTTTCAGGGAGGAGGGAGTCGAAAGATGGCGAACGATCAGCATACTGAATTGGAAACCGAATTAACGCTCGAACAGGTAAAAGAGCAGCTTATTGAGGTAGGTAAAAAGAGATCCTCACTGAACTACAAGGATATCGTAGAGAGACTGGCCGCTTTTGACCAGGATGCAGAACAGATCGACGAGTTCTATGAACAACTCGGAGATATGGGTATCGAAGTAATCAATGAAGGTGACGAAGAAGTTACGAACGATTCCGAGAACGAGCGGGAAAATGGGGATAATGAGTTCAGCTTTGACGATGATCTGGCACTGCCGCCGGGTATCAAAATCAATGACCCGGTCCGTATGTACCTCAAAGAGATCGGCCGAGTACCATTGCTTTCTGCAGACAGTGAAGTTGAGCTGGCCAAGCGTATTGAGCAAGGTGATGAAGAAGCAAAACGCAGACTGGCTGAAGCCAACCTTCGTCTCGTGGTCAGTATTGCCAAACGGTACGTTGGACGCGGTATGCTGTTCCTGGATCTGATTCAGGAAGGTAATATGGGTCTGATCAAAGCCGTTGAGAAATTTGACCATACCAAAGGATATAAATTCAGTACCTATGCAACATGGTGGATTCGTCAGGCGATTACCCGCGCGATTGCGGACCAGGCTAGAACTATCCGTATTCCGGTGCATATGGTAGAGACCATCAACAAGCTGATCCGGGTATCCCGTCAGCTACTGCAGGAACTGGGGCGCGAACCGACGCCGGAAGAGATTGCAGCCGAGATGGAACTGAGCGTAGAAAAAGTACGCGAAATTATGAAAATCGCACAGGAACCTGTATCTTTGGAGACACCAATTGGTGAAGAGGATGATTCTCACCTGGGTGACTTTATCGAGGATCAGGATGCACTAGCACCAGCTGATGCTGCAGCTTATGAGCTGCTCAAGGAACAGCTGGAAGATGTACTGGATACGCTGACCGAGCGTGAAGAAAATGTACTTCGTCTGCGCTTTGGCCTGGACGATGGACGTACACGTACGCTGGAAGAAGTGGGTAAAGTGTTTGGTGTTACCCGTGAACGTATCCGTCAGATCGAAGCCAAGGCTCTGCGCAAACTGCGTCATCCAAGCCGCAGCAAACGTCTGAAAGACTTCCTGGAATAGGAATACTATATCCTTTGCATAAAGGATTATAAAAGGGATCTGCTGCTATTACTGCGGCAGATCCCTTTTTGCTGCGAATAAATGGAAACCCTTTACTTTTTGCATCTATTCAGCGATATATACTATAGGTGTAAAAAATAGGAACGAATGCAGAAGTGGGGGAGTATGGTGAATCAGGATAAAAGGGGAGTTATTCTTGATGAGATTGAATACTGGCGGGAGAATCGGTTGCTGCCAGCGCATTATTGCGATTTTCTGATGAATCTGTATGATGTAAATCAGGAGCGTAGTGACAAAAAGGTATTATCCATGCAGTCTTTCAAGCAGGGCAATATACGAACATGGATTTTCACGTTTCTGATGCTTTGTTTTATTTGTCTCGTCCTACTGTACTTTACAACGTTTCCGTTTTTGGTACAGCTGGTATGTGTGCCGGTGTTTACAGCGCTTTGTTATACGGGCGGAATCCGCTGGCGTAAGCGTAATCCGATCGCATCATCATTTCTGTTGGCAGTAGGGAGTATGTTGATGCTGGGGATGGGCATATTAATTATTCGCCAGCATGGATTGGACCCGTCGCTGTGGATTACTGTACTTGTCATTGGATGTGCGTTAATCTGGTGTATAATGGGATATGTGATTTCCAGTCCGGTGCTGCTGTATATCGGGTTTGGTGCGTTTGTACTGCTGTATGCAGGATTTTTTGCGCGTATGAATCCAGACGCTTCGTGGATCGTATTGCAGGGTCTGTGGCTTCCGCTCAGCCTGTTATTGGTATGGTTTAGCTGGCTGGTTCATCATCGCGGCAAAAAGTTGGCCGCAGTCTATTTTACAAGCGGAATTGCCATTTGGTTTATGCCGGAAGTAGATGAAGTACTGCTTCGCGGACAGGTTCCGGATATTTTTGCAGTGCTGTGTGTGACCAAGATTGCACTGGCTTGCATTCTTTTATTTATACTTCGAAAAAAATGGATAGTGTGGGTGGCTGCATGAAATTATCAACAAGATTAACAAGAATTGCGGAGCAAATTCCAGCAGGGAGCCGGTTGGCGGATATTGGGTCCGACCATGCTCTTCTGCCGGTATTTGCCGTACGTGAAGGCCGTGTAATCAAAGCGGTAGCTGGTGAAGTCAACCAGGGACCGCTGGATGCGGCTCAGCGTCAGGTGAACGAAGCAGGACTCGGTCAGGTGATTGAGCCGAGACTTGGTAATGGTCTGGCTGTACTGACTCCTGGAGAAGTAGATGTAATTACGATCGCCGGCATGGGCGGGGCACTGATCGTAACTATTTTGTCTGAAGGGCTGGACAAGCTCGAAGGCGTATCCCGCTTAATTCTGCAACCGAATGTAGGAGAAGAATTTGTACGTCGCTGGCTGCTCGAGCATGGCTGGTTCCTGTCTTCCGAACAGATTCTGGAAGAGGATGGCCGTACATATGAGATTCTGACTGCTGATCGTCTGGATGATGCGGCAGAGCGTAATGTACAGCTGTATCAGGAACGTCTGCTAACGAACCCGGATGGGCTGCAGGTAGAACTGCATGATTTCAGTTTGCTGCAATTTGGCCCTTATTTGCTCAACGAAGCTTCTCCAGTATTCGTAGACAAATGGAAACAGGAAATCGACAAGCTGGAAAAGGTAGCTGCATCTGTTGGTCGTTCGGATACGGATGAAGCCAAGCTAAAAGTTGCTGCACTGCAGCAGCAGATCAAGCTCGTGAAGGAGGTACTGTTATGCTTGCAAAAGGACAGACCGTAATCCAGTACATGGAGCAGTTTGCTCCCAAATCAATCGCTGTACCCGATGACCGGATTGGTCTTCAGCTGGGTACACTGCAAAAGGATATTACAGGCGTGTTGGTGGCCCTGGATGTAACAGAAGAAGTAATCGATGAAGCCATTGCGCTGAACGCCAATCTGATTATCGCGCATCATGCGATTATTTTCCGGCCTCTCAAAAGTCTGCAGACCAGTACGCCGATGGGCCATCTGTATGAGAAGTTGATCAAGCATGATATTGCGGTCTATATCAGTCATACCAATCTGGATATTGCCGAGGGTGGAGTGAATGACTGGATGGCTGAAGCGCTGGGCCTTCGTCAGACGGTACCGATTGAGCAGACGTCGTCAGATGATTACTTGAAACTGGTTACTTTTGTACCTGCCTCGCATCTGGATGCAGTACGTAGTGCCGTATGGACAGCAGGAGCCGGCCATATCGGCAATTACAGCCACTGCAGCTTTAATACCGAAGGTACAGGCACATTCCAGCCGGAAGAGGGAACGAACCCGTATATAGGTCAGCAGGGCAAGCTGGAGCATGCTGCCGAAGTCCGTTTTGAGACGATTATCCCGACCAGTCTGCGCAACAAAACGGTTCAAGCGCTAATTAAATCCCATCCATATGAAGAAGTAGCCTACGATCTGTATCCATTGGCACTTCCAGGCAAAGCCTACGGTCTCGGACGCGTAGGTAAACTGGATGCGCCGGTGAGTCTGGGTGAATTTGTGGACACTGTCAAAAAAGGCCTGGATGTACCTACCGTACGCGTTGTAGGTGACTTGCAGCGTACGATCAAAAAAGCAGCCGTACTCGGCGGATCAGGCAGTCGGTATGTAAATGGAGCTCTTTTTAAAGGAGCGGACGTGATTGTGACCGGTGATATCGATTATCATACGGCCCACGATGCACTGCTTGCCGGAATTGCCATTATTGATCCAGGCCATAATACAGAGAAGATCATGAAGCCAGGCGTAGCAGGAGTGCTCAGTGCGCGTCTGCAGGCAGATAAATATACGACACCTGTACATGCCTCTGTGATCGATACCGAGGTATTCCGGTTCGTTTAAGTGAGACTTTATGGTATATGCTGTAAAGATAACAATTTAGGGTAAACAAATTTGTGATTGCCTCTTGCCACCGTCAGCTTAAAATTATATAATATGATGTGTTGCGTTCGCGGAAAGTTTAACAGACAATCGCCGGTAGCCGAAAGGCTGCGGGAGGAAAGTCCGGGCTCCGTAGGGCAGGGTGCTGGATAACATCCAGTCAGTGCAAACTGAAGGATAGTGCCACAGAAATGGACCGCCGATGGCTCGCAAGAGTACAGGCAAGGATGGAACCGAGGTGTAAGAGACCCCGAGGAACACTGGTGACTTTGTTCCTGGTAAACCCCATCTGGAGCAAGACCTAAAGAGATACAGCTTTTTTTCGGAAAAGCAGCCTTAGCCCGAGGTGTATCGAGGTTGGTCGCTGGAGCCAAATAGTAATGTTTGGCCTAGATAGATGATTGTCACCAAAAGTGGGAGGGTAGTTCCCGATCGAACCACAACTGGTACAGAACCCGGCTTATGAGAAACTTTCCCAACTAACGCCACGTTTACTCAACAAGTATGATAGCTATTTGGTCATGTATAGCGGATTTATTCGCATGTATGGAATACAGCATCATTACATTTGTACTGACCAATTCAATATCCGCTGTACAAAGGCGGTGTATCTTCCGATAATATTAGGGAGATACACCGCCTTTATGATGGAAAATAGGTAAAATCTGAAATGTTCAATGAAATCTATATCATGGACCTTCCATATACCTTGATTGTTAAGGTAAATGAAAGTAATCTATATGGTATTAAATCAATCATCTGCTGATACATTGATGAGATGATTTTCATGAACATACCTATTGGTTAAAGAAACCATAAGAGCCTGATAGGAAATGCTTAAAAATTGATGTTTGTAAACTGAAGTGGAACTAACACATGAAATGAGTTTTATGGTAGGATGTAAGTTAAATCAGGGTTAAATCATACAACGACCTAACCCAGTCTTAAAGGAACCAATTAAGGGGGAGCTACAGTCATGTCAGCTGCAAATGTCCATAAGTTGAGTGAAGGCACACGGGAAAAGTTGAAACCGGTCATCGAGAAACTGGAAGGGTTTTTGAATGAATATTCTCTAAAGGCATTGGCAGCCGAACAGGGAGAAGATACATTACCTTTTTACAAAGGGTTTCTGGCAGATCTGCGTCACCTGCTGGTATTCTCCGAAGTATCCTATGAGAAATTGGGCGTAGTTTTGCGTCGTGCTAACTTTGATGCAGAATTTGCTGAAAAAGCTCTTTATAACACGTATCATCAGTGCGTAAACAGCTTTTTCTATCCCAAAAATGAGTGCTATTCCGAAGATGGACGTTATGCCTACACAGGACAGGAAGCAATCCGTTTCCGTCAAACGCCTGTGAAGCCGGTCAGAGATATTATTCTGGATATTACCAGAACCTTTGAAGAACTGCGTGATGACCTGTCTTACTATGAAAGTGACTATTTGACACAGCGCCGCATGAATCAGCGCCACGCATAAACTGCTAGCTTATGTATTACGATGAAACTTTAACTGCTAAGGGTGCCTGAAGAGGCATCCTTATTTTTTTGTAATAACAGAATAAACGGTACTATTTTAAATCAAGTTTACATATCCAATATACATATCGATTGCTTGTTCACTATTATGATTAAAAGGAGCTTACATAGACATGGATGCAAGCAATATATCTGCAGCAGGTACAGCTTATACGAGGCGCTATCCGGCTTTTGTATACTCCGTAATGGACGGGACGATAGCAGGCAGTATTTATATACAATCTTCAAATGGACAAACCTATAAACTAAATAACATTCCCCAACAGAATAATCATCTTCGAGCTATGCCTGCTGCATTTCATTTTATTGATAGGCCATTATGGGTGGAGACGCGTATAGGTCTTTATTATGCAGGAGGCGGGAATCCTTCAGAATCCTTTTACGCTATGGTCAGTGAACGCTGCCAGAGAAGTATAGAGACCCTAGAAAGATTTACTTTATTTTCGGGTAGTGCAATATGGAATGAAATGGTATCCCGGCTGCCTGGTGAACTTCGTCAGCTTACCAGACAGGCAATGGATTATTCTTGTGATCTCTTGTCTCAGGATCAACTAAAACGGTCTACGCTGTATGAACTGAAAAAAATAAATGAATCTGTTATTCAAAAAAGCGCGGTTTTTGACGAAAAGTATTATAGGACCTATTGGGGTTCGTCTGTCAACTATCTGCAAAACGGAATAGGTTACGCGATTTGGCATGAAAATGAAGTTATTTGCGAATGTACGTCGATTTTTGCGAATACTTGGACAGCAGAACTGGATATCTATACAGCAGCAGCGTATCGGGGCAAAGGATTGGCGTTAATAGTAGCGAAGTCTTTTATCGATCACTGCATACACACCGGTCGTCAGCCAATATGGGAATGCAGCCTGGATAATGAAGCTTCCCGACAACTGGCATATCGACTGGGTTTTGTACCTTCATATACTTACAGCGTATGGGCGCGTTAGAGAATAGTACCATACGGGAGATTGTTCCTATTTTCCACCTGGGTGATCAGAATCGTCATTCATTCTCATGCCTAACATGTGTAAAAGCAGTACACTGGGAATATAGAGAAATACTTAGACGGATAATCCACCATTCATTTACAAATAGACAGGAGCTACCAACCATATGCAAATTGATCCAAATACAGCAAAGCAAATGCTTGAACTGCGATATCTGAATGCATCAGGCGGAGGCAGCACAAACCCTGCCGCTGTAAATACAAATGATACCGATCAGCTGTTTCAGCTGATGCTGCAGCAAAATATTGGCACATCCAGTGAAGCGCAGAGTTCGGGTGCCAGTGTGCAGGATCTGGCGAGTCTGGTATCTACAGGGACATCTTCTTCGGTAACAGGCAGCACGTATGGAACAGGATCGGCCGACCCATGGTACAATTTTGACCAGCTGCCGGAAGTAAGCCCGGAGAATGCAACAGCTACAGCCCGTGCAGGATTGACCGAAAGCAGCAGCTCGGCATCACTATCCGCTGGGGGGGATGTATCGGCACTTCAGGGAATCGGTGGCGACGATAGCGGAAGCAAAACAACAGCGTACAATGACCTGATCAGTACAGCGAGCAGCAAATACGGTATTCCCGAATCACTGATCAAAGCAGTAATCGATGTAGAGTCTTCCTTTAATCCTCGTGCAGGTTCTTCTGCCGGAGCCAAAGGGCTGATGCAGCTGATGGATGGTACAGCAGCCGGACTGGGCGTAAGTAATTCCTATGATCCTGCCCAGAATATTGATGGAGGCACCAAGTATCTCTCCTACCAGTTGAAGCATTACGATAATAATGTCAAAACAGCCCTGGCTGCCTATAATGCAGGTCCAGGACGACTGCAAAGACTTGGCATTTCCAATGACAATGAACTAATGGCCAAATTCGATCAACTGCCAAAAGAAACGCAGCGCTATATCAGCAAAATCGAAAATGCCCAGAGCAAATATGCTCTTTAAGTTTCGATATTCCCTATAATAAAGCCAACTCTTCGGATAAGAATGTATGATATAATGACAGGCAGACGGTTTTAGCATCTGACTGTAACTTTCAGAAGAAATGGCAGCGACTATTATTTTTGAAAGAGATCAAAAAGCGGAGCGTTATCCGTATTTTGGTCTCTTTTAGTCTTGTCTGTTGCTCGTTTATATAACAGGAAGCAGGAGGTAGGATACAATGAAATACTTTGACTACGCAGCTACGACACCTCCTTATCCCGAGGTCGTACGCGCGATGTCCGAGATCATGGACAAGCATTATGGCAATCCATCTTCGCTTCATCGTTATGGTGAAGAATCGGAGCGACTGATTCGCCGAGCAAGAGAAGTAACGGCAGGCATACTTAATGTACAGCCAGCAGAGATTATATGGACATCGGGGGCAACCGAGAGCAACAATATGGCAATCAAGGGCGTCGCATTACGCAAAGGACGTATGCAGGGACATTTTGTTACTACCATGATCGAACATCCTTCGGTTTACGAGACTTTTCGTCAGCTGGAACTGTTCGGATTCGAAGTCAGTTATGTGAACCCGCAGCCGGATGGAGCGGTATCTCCTGAAGATATACTTGCCGCTATAAGACCCGATACCCTTTTGGTCAGCGTAATGCATGTTAATAACGAGACCGGAGCCGTACAGCCGATTGAACAGATTGCCCGTTTGATCAAATCCCATTATCCAAGAGTGCTTATGCATGTCGATGGTGTGCAAGGTTTTGGCAAAATCCCTGTGTCGCTAAAAGAATGGGGAATTGACCTGTACAGTTTGTCTGCCCACAAGCTGAGAGGACCCAAAGGAACCGGCTTGCTCTATGTCAAACATGGGCTGGAACTACTGCCGCTGCTGGCGGGCGGGGGACAGGAGCAGGGATACCGTTCCGGTACGGAAAATGCTGCCGGCATAGCGGGGATGACCAAGGCCATGCGCCTGATTATCGAACAGCAGCCCCGGCAGTATGAGCATTTGTGCACACTTCGGGATACCGTGCAGCAGGCTATCCGCGATATTCGGGGGCTTGTATGGACCGAAGTTGTATCGGCTGCACCGCATATTATTCATTTTACGTATCCGGGTATGAAGTCGGAAGTAGTACTGCACAGTCTGGAGCAGCAGGGTTGCCTGGTATCTACCCAGTCTGCCTGCTCCTCGCGCAAATCTGTACCCAGCCGTGTACTGGCAGCGATGGGTATGGACCGCACGCATGCCGGCAGCGGTATCCGGATCAGTCTGGGAGACGAGCATACATTGGAAGATGTGGAATACCTGATAGGAGCGCTTCGACAGACAGTACAGTCACTGCGTTCATTGGAGAGGAGATAAACCGGTTTGATGCATAATATTAGTCGCCTGATTCTCAGAATGGGCGAGATTACACTCAAAGGAAAAAACAGAGGTCGTTTTGAAAAAGTGATTGCCGAGCATGTACGCGAAATCCTGCGTCCTTATCCACAGGCACGTGTGCATCGTGAATATGGACGAGTGTATGTAGAGACAGGTGGAGTATCGGCAGAACTGCTAATTGGCCTGCTGCGTAATGTATTTGGCATTGTGGATATTATCCCGGTCAAGCAGGCAAAGCCGGAATTGAATTCTATTATCGAAGCTGCACTGGAACTGATTCGTGAACACGATATACAGGCCGAGACAACTTTCAAAGTGACCGCGCGCCGGGTATGGAAACCATTTCCGCATTCTTCCCAGGAGATGAATCACCTGATTGGTTCCCCGGTGCTGCGTGCCAATCCACTACTCAAGGTAGATGTACGTAATCCGGATATTGAACTGCGAGCGGAAGTACGCGAGGATGCAGCCTATGTATACAGTCAGATCATTCCTGCTGTTGGCGGATTTCCAAGAGGCAGCAACGGTCGGGCGATGCTGATGCTATCGGGTGGCATTGATAGTCCGGTCGCAGGCTGGCAATCCATGAAAAGGGGACTGGAAATTGAATGTGTCCATTTCCACAGCTATCCGTTTACCAGTGAACGGGCCAAGCAGAAAGTTATTGATCTGACCCGTGTACTCGCCGGATATGGCGGCAAAATCAAGCTGCATGTGGTACCATTCACCGAGATCCAGACTGCTTTTACGACGACAGGACAGGATAATCTGATGATTACCCTGATGCGCAGAGCCATGCTTCGAATTACAGCCCGCTTGGCCGAGCAGCAAAAAGGATTGGCTATCATTACCGGAGAAAGTCTAGGACAGGTAGCGAGTCAGACACTGAACAGCATGAATGTGATCGAGCGGGCAACCGAACTGCCGATCCTGCGCCCTCTTGTGATGCAGAGCAAAGACGAGATCATTCAGGTATCCCAGCAGATTGGCACCTATGATTTATCTATTCTTCCTTATGAGGATTGCTGCACGCTATTTGTTCCCAAGTCGCCGGCGACCAATCCGAATCTGCGAATTGTAGAGAAGGTAGAGTCTTTCCTGGAAATGGATGAAATGATTCAGCGTGCGGTAGAACAAACCGAACTGTTGGTGATTGAAGCAGGTTCATCCACAGATTCATCTTCAGCCGAAGCAGTAGAAGAAGACTGGCTGTAATTTATCGTCTATTGCATATATAAAAGCATAACAAAACAGCTGCAACCCTATCCCAGGCCCATAGAGCCGTCGAAAACGGATTGCAGCTGTTTTTTTGTATCTATTCATAAATGCTCATAAATCATATAAAAATCGAATTCGTACCACAATGAGTTGGATATTTTGCACTGTATAGTGGAAAGGTAGTTAAGAAGCTGTACGGTTGGCAGTCTGACGATTTTTCAAATATCCAGCCAGTAGTACACCGATAATAATGAAAACAACGAATATCCATCTCCACAGCGGGTGAGCTTCAAATACACCATGCAGACGATTTTCTTCGGTAATCATATGGGAAGCGGTATATGCAAGTACTGCACTACCCACATAGATAATCCATGGAAAACGATTAGTCAGTTTGATGAAGATCGTACTGCCCCATACTACGATAGGCACGCTGATACACAGACCAATAATCACGAGACCGATGTGCTGGTTAGCAGCACCTGCGACGGCGATAACATTATCCAGTCCCATAGCTGCATCGGCTACGATAATGGTCCAGACTGCACTCCAGAGAGAAGTGCCTGCTTTGACATCTTTATGATCTTCATTATCGGTAAGCAGCTTGTAGGCAATTACAATCAGCAGCAGACCACCAACGACAAGCAGCCATGGAATCTGCAGCAGCCAGATAACGGCAATTGTTGCTACAATTCGAATGATAACCGCTCCAAACATACCGTAGAGAATAGCTTTTTTCTGTGTTTGCTGCGGCAGCTTACGTGCAGCCAGACCGATAACAATAGCATTATCGCCTGCCAGAATAAGGTCGATAAAGATGATGTTTAAGAGTGCCAGCCAAAAGCTGGCTTGAGTAATATCCAAAATGTCTCCACTCCTTTAAGTTTGCCCAGATTAGCCGATAATAATAATATACCAGCATGTGTCTGGTTACCATGACAGGTTCATCACATGAATCAAGGTGATTCTGCAGATTGGGCATATAGGGAATGCCTGATTCCGTAAATATTCGCAGATCGTCAGATCAAGATGGCATGTTGTATTAATAACCAGAATAACCGTAATACTAACCGCTGGATCTGTTGTATACAGTGGGCGAGGGACTCCTTTCGGGTAGTCTTTTTGCGGAAGATCGGCTACACTAAATGTATGGAAAAACACTGGATCAGCTGCTGTACCGGAATAAAAACGGCTGGGAGGAAAGCGTAATATGACGAATCGTAATCAGGGAGTTATCGCAATATTTATTATACTAGCCGGACTGGTCATTTTGCTTGGCAAGCTGGGTGTATTTGCTTTTATTGGACATGTTTTCTGGCCGCTGCTTATTTTGCTGCCAGGTGTACTGCTGCAGTTGGTTTATTTTAGCCGCAGCGCTTCTTCGTATGTACTGATTCCGGCAGGTATACTGACCGTATACGGGATTTTGTTTTTCTTTTGCAATATCTGGGGCTGGTCATTAATGGCCTACTTGTGGCCGCTGCTGCTGCTTGGTATTGCTGTAGGACTGTATGAATATTATATGGTTTCGTCTTCTGCCATATCCCGTAATGTTGGTTTTGCTGCGGTTGTTCTGGGTGCATTATCTATCATTTTTCTCTTTTTCAGCCTGCTGGGAGCATCGGCTTTCTACCTGATCGCTTTGCTGCTGATTGGCGGCGGAATATGGATGCTGTTCAGCCGAACTAATTCCAAAAGAGGCTGGTAATAAGTATGATTAAGCTTGATTTATGTGAGTTATGCCGTATAATGAATAATGAATCAGTTTACTAATGACGGTTTTTACAATTTTTTTATAATAAATAGTAGAGCGTCGGCTTCGTTGACCGACGCTCATTTTCTGGAGAGGATTTGGAGAATTTTATGCATTTGAGAGAGAATATCCGCAATATCGCCATTATTGCCCACGTTGACCATGGTAAAACAACACTGGTGGACAAACTGTTGCAACAATCCGGCATTTTCCGTGATCACGAGACTTTGCAGGACCGCGCAATGGATTCCAATGATTTGGAGCGCGAACGCGGTATTACGATTCTGGCTAAAAATACAGCTATTACCTATAAAGATTATCTTATTAATATCGTGGATACTCCGGGTCACGCCGATTTCGGTGGTGAAGTAGAACGTATTATGAAAATGGTTGATGGTGTACTGCTGGTTGTTGATGCTTATGAAGGTTGCATGCCGCAAACGAAATTCGTACTGCGCAAAGCACTGGAGCACAACCTGACACCTATCGTTGTCGTGAACAAAATCGACCGTCCGGCAGCTCGTCCTGCTGAAGTTATTGACGAAGTACTGGAACTGTTTATCGAGCTGGGTGCTAACGATGATCAGCTGGACTTCCCGGTTGTTTATGCTTCTGCATTGAACGGTACTTCCAGCATGGAAGATGATCCTGCCAAACAGGACGATAACATGCAAGCAATCTACGAAACTGTAGTAAGCAAAATCCCTGCTCCAACCGAAGATACAGAACAGCCGCTGCAGTTCCTCGTTACACTGATGGACTACAACGAATATCTGGGTCGTATCGCTGTTGGTCGCGTTAACCGTGGTATTATCCGTCAAGGTCAATCCGTAACGGTTATTACCCGCGAAGGACAGAAGAAAACAGCACGTGTCGAGAAGCTGTTTGGATTCCAGGGTCTGAAACGTGTCGAAGTTGAAGAAGCAGGTGCAGGTGACATCATCGCACTGGCTGGTATCAAGGATATCAACATCGGTGAGACAATTGCTGATCCACAGAATCCCGAAGCACTGCCGGTTCTGAAAATCGATGAGCCTACACTTCAAATGACGTTCCTCGTGAACAACAGTCCATTTGCAGGTCGTGAAGGTAAATGGGTAACATCGCGTCGTCTGCGTGACCGTCTGTTCAAAGAGCTGGAGACTGATGTGAGTCTGCGTGTAGACGAAACAGAAAGTCCAGATGCTTATGTCGTATCCGGACGTGGTGAGCTTCACTTGGGTATCCTGATCGAGAACATGCGTCGTGAAGGTTATGAGCTGCAGGTGTCCAAGCCTGAAGTTATCGTTCGTGAAATCGACGGTACTCGCATGGAGCCAATCGAGCGTCTGATGATCGATGTGCCTGAAGAAAGCATGGGCGCAGTTATGGAAAGTCTGGGAAGCCGCAAAGCTGAGATGGTTAACATGGTTAACAATGGCAGCGGACAGGTTCGTCTGGAATTCCTGATTCCTGCACGTGGTCTGATCGGATATCGTACGTACTTCCTGACTCTGACTCGTGGTTACGGTATTATGAACCATGCGTTCGATAGCTACGGACCGCTGGTAGCAGGACAGGTTGGCGGACGTCACCAGGGCGTACTCGTATCCAGTGAGAATGGTTCTTCCACACTGTACGGTATTCTGTCTGTTGAAGATCGCGGTACACTGTTCGTTGAACCGGGTGCTGAAATCTATGAAGGTATGATCGTTGGTGAACATACTCGTGATAACGATATCGTCGTTAACATTTGTAAAGAAAAGCAGCTGACTAACGTTCGTTCTGCTACCAAGGATGACACCGTTAAAATGAAAACTCCGCGTCTGTTCTCTCTGGAGCAAGCTCTGGAATACCTGAACGATGATGAGTATTGTGAAATCACGCCGAAAGCTATTCGTCTTCGCAAAAAGATCTTGAACAAGAGTGAACGCGAACGTGCTGAGAAACACCGCAAAGCAGCACAAAACAGCTAATTCCGGTCGTGAAGTTGCAATTATAATCTGAATTCTTCATTATAGTAGGTGGCTGAATCCTGAGTATGCTGGTGATCAGCATAGGATGGAGCAGCCACCTTCACTACATTATCTAATAACGATGGAACAGGTGTTGAGAGCAATGAGTACGACTACAGGAGGACTTCCGCCGCGTGCGGGGGGCAAGGCCAAATCGCAAAAAGCCGGCAATCCCAAGTCCAATAAAAAACAAAAGAAAAAAGTTAGCGGCTTTAAACGGTTTATGCAGATTCTGCTAATCGTGATTCTGCTGGCAATTGTAGGTGTTATGGCGTACGCTGGTATTCTTTATTATCAGCTGCAGGGAATGTTCGAAGGTAAAGGTGGTACAGGTCAGACTCCAGGTATTGTAGATACCAGAGTTCCTGAGAAATCTGCCAAAGAAAAGCCGATTACGATGGCTCTGCTCGGTACGGATTATCGCAAAGAGACCGGTACACGTCTTACCGACGTAGTTATGGTAGCTACGCTGAATCCGGAGACCAAGTCTGCCACAATCGTATCACTGCCGCGGGATACGTACTTCCAGCTGGATGGATATATTCCCAACAAGCTGAATGCGTATTATCCTAAATTCTATGCGGAAGATAAGAAAAAAGGCACAGATAACGCCATGCAGGAAATGCAGACCATGCTGGGGAAATATCTGGGAGTAGATGTCGATTATACGACAGTTATTAATTTCCAGGGCTTCAGTGATGTTGTAGATGCTGTAGGTGGTGTGGATGTCGATGCAGCCATGAATATGTGTTATATTGACCGTGCAGACGGAACCAATATCAATATCAAAAAAGGTCCGCAGCATCTGAATGGGGAACAAGCTCTTGGATATGTACGTTATCGTCATTCCAGCAGTTCTTGTAGCCCACGCACACAGGAATCCAGTGACTTTGATCGTAACAAACGTCAGAACGAAGTACTGAATTCTGTAGTGGATAAAGTTCAATCGTTCAGTGGTGTAGCAAAGCTGAGTTCAATTATCCAGTCGGTCGATGATAATATGGAGACGGATATTGAAGGCAGTCAGTTCACCAATCTGTTAACCACTTACTGGGATATTCCAAAAGCGAATATCAAGTATATGCCGGTTACAGGAGATTGGAAGAGCCCGTATGTATACATCAATGAAACCGAGCTGGCTAACGCCAAGCAGGCACTTCAGGATGAACTGAACGGAACAGCAACACATTCGGATCAATTTGACGGTGCAGGTACTTCCACAGAAAGTACAGGTCAGTCAGCAACTGCAAAATAAAAGTGAATATCATAAACTCCGTATGTATTGTTAATAGATCAGAAAGAAAAGAACAGTTTTCTGCTTAGGCAGAGAGCTGTTCTTTTTTTGTTGTAAAATGTCTATTTATTCCTAGAAAATGAATTATTATAGTAACCAAAACACCTACTATCTCACATTTGAAAAGGGCAATATCTATGCTATAATATCCGTGCACCTTACTATTCGCTGAAGCAGGGATTGGAGGTTTTGGGATGCCGCAATGTATGTGTAATACACTATCATGTGATGGAATCATTTCACATGTGCCAAATCCAACTCTTATTCAGCTGTATGCCAAAGGTGCGGCTTGCTGTGATTTTTTCAAATTATATTATAATGATAGGACAAGTCTGGGTGCTGTATAACCCGGGCTTTTTTGTTTTATATCAAGGGGAGGGTGAGGCTTGGCGGTTCAGGAAGCGGGAAGCATAAGCTGGAGGCATCAGAGATCACAAACAATTCGTACCCAGGGGGGAATCTCCATGAAAAAGATTTTTGTATTGGATACCAATGTGCTTCTTCACGATCCGAATGCCATTTTCGCTTTTGAAGAAAATGATGTAATTATTCCCGCAGTGGTATTGGAAGAAATCGATTCAAAAAAACGCAATGCGGATGAAATCGGGCGAAATGCCCGAGGCGTCTCCCGTTCGCTGGATGCGCTTCGTGAAATAGGACATCTTCATGATGGCGTTCAGCTGGAAAATGGAGGTACACTGCGGGTTGAATTAAACCATCGCAGCTTTGCCAAAGTGCATGAGATGTTTGGCGAGATCACCAATGATAACCGTATTCTGGCTGTTGCTTTGAATTATGATTTGGAAGAACGCGAGAAAGCCGAACCTCGTCAGGTCATTCTGGTGAGTAAAGATGTACTTGTTCGTGTCAAAGCCGATGTACTCGGACTGCTGACAGAAGATTACCTATCCGATCGCGCAGCCGAACCCAATGAGATTTATACAGGCTATACGACACTTCAAGTTCATCCCGCGACTATCGATGATTTCTACAATAACCGTTATTTATCCGTGAATGCGTTGAACCTGAATTATACGCTGTACCCCAACGAATTTGTAATTCTCAAAGACGAAATGGGCAGCGGCAAGTCCGCACTGCTCAAAGTCAGTTATGATGGCAGCAAGCTGGAGCCACTTTTCCTAAGCAATGAGCCGATATGGGGAATAGCTGCACGTAATGCCCAGCAGCGAATGGCTCTGGAACTATTACTCAATGATGATATTCCACTGGTTACCATTACAGGAAAAGCCGGTACAGGCAAAACGCTGCTGGCACTCGCGGCCTCATTATCCAAAGTAGAAGATGAGCAAAAATACAAAAAGCTGCTGATTGCCCGTCCGGTTGTACCCATGGGGAAAGACATTGGTTATCTACCGGGAGAAAAAGATGAAAAGCTTCGTCCCTGGATGCAGCCTATCTACGATAACCTGGAGTTCTTGTTTGATACCAAAAAAGCAGGAGATATCGATAAGATTCTAATGGGACTGGGCAGCATTCAGGTAGAGGCACTTACCTATATCCGTGGGCGGTCGATCCCAGGACAATTCATTATTATTGATGAAGCTCAGAATCTATCTCGTCATGAAGTGAAGACAATTGTATCCCGTGTCGGTGAAGGCAGCAAAATTGTACTGGTCGGCGATCCGGATCAGATCGATCATCCGTATCTCGATTCGATTAGTAATGGTCTGACTCATGTGGTAGAGCATTTTAAACAGGAAGGAATCAGCGGTCATATTACTCTGGAAAAAGGAGAGCGTTCCAAACTCGCTCAGTTGGCTGCGGATCTGCTGTAATATAAATGAACAAAAAGCGTCTTCTCCAATCAGGGAGAGGACGCTTTTTGATATATTTATTCATTCTGGAGTAGTGAGCCTCCATACTTTTCTGTATAGAGGCGATTATTTTGGCTCTTGTTCATTGTTTACTTGAGTGACAACTCCAGCTGTACGGTCATCGATTGAGGGACAATCCCGACCGAAGTCGCTTTGAGATAAGGAATGATCTGTTCAGGATAGAATCCCAGGTCGAACTCATTCTCCAGCATTTGGCAGGTTGTATCCGGTAGACGAAATCCGTTGAATATCAGCTGATCTACCCGGAAACGCATTGTATTTTGCGGAGCATTTTCAATCTCATAATGACCAATGATCTCCAAGGCCAGTTGCCCCTCTTGTCCATGAACAACTAGTCGATCCTGTTCAAAATTGAATTGCAGGCTATCTGGCAACCCGGCAGTCTGATGCAGAAAATCATTCAACTGCTGCTGCTCGATAACAATCGTATACTGCCGACCATTTGTACGAATAGCTCCCGGCTGCGATTCAAGAAATGCGGGAAATTGCTGCATGGATTGAGCCAATGCCTGAAAATAATTCTTCACTTCATACAATCCAATATTCTCCCAGTAGGCATTCATTTCATTGATCAGTTGTCTCGCAGTGTCCGGCTCGGAGCTGGAAGCAAGACCGCTGTGAATTCGGGTTTGCAGAGAAGATACACGTTGTCTCTGTACGGTCAAACGACTGCCGATCGTACGTAACTCCGTGGAAGTACGCAGCAAATCGCTTCGTATAGACTGTATCTGCTCATATCTGGTTCGATAATCTGTCATAATTTGCTGATCATGATCCAGAATCATTTTATAGTATTCGTAAAATGCAATGACTCCCGATATACTACCAGCCGCCCAGAAAGCATTGCGTAATTGCTCCCGCTCTCCGGTATAATAGGCAATTAGTATTTTATCGGATTGTACTTTGGCATCATTCAACTGCTGTTCACTGGTCAGAGCTTGCTGTTCCAGTTGTTGATACCGGGTACGGGCGGTATTTTCTTCCTGACGAATTCGTGTGATTTCATGATCAAGTTCAGTTACCGATAAACTGTCTTCCAACAGCTGACGGGTCTGCGGATCGAGTTGCTCTGCAGATTCTAGGGAAGGCGCCGCTGCACTAATGAATGAAAAAGGTACAAACATAGCTGCCAAAAGAGAGAAGCAAACGACGCATGCCGTGTAAACAGGTTTCATCTATCGTTTCCTCCCTGTATAATTAATGTTGTTACTGCAAATAAATTCATTATAAATAATGCAGAAGCTGTCTTTGGATTAGAAATATGAATGAGTAGGTCACGATCCAAAAGCTATATTCGGGTTATGCCTATGTAGATATATGGCTGTATGTTGCATAAATCATCTACAATATAGGAAAGCAGCATAGAAGATAGGGGTTATTCACAACTCATATATTCTTATTTTATCGCATACCATGTTCGGAGGGAATCACATGATTATTGATATTTTTGGAGCAGGATCTTTGGGGCTGCTCTTTTATAGTAAAATGGCTCAGACACAAGAAGATATTCAGCTAAATCTGTGGACACGTACAGAAGCACAAGCTTCACTAATCCGACAAGAGGGCATTCACTATTATCCATCTGCAGATGCGGTAGCGGATTTATCAAGTTTGTCTATCCCGGCATCAGGGAATGTCTATCCTGTATCTCATATTTATCATACAGGAGACTGGCGACCGGCAGATGTCATTCTGGTTACGGTGAAACAAACCCATATGACTCCTGAATTGATAGAGCAGCTGGCAGAACGGGTATCGGAACGGACCTGTATTATCTATTTACAAAATGGTATACGAACAGATCATACGGGGGATAACAAGTGGCAGGTTTATGCAGGCATTACTACAGAAGGCGCCAAGAAATCAGCTCCCAACAAGGTGATACATTCAGGGTATGGAGAGACCATACTTGGACAACTAACGCAACCTCACGGTACTGTAGACAGGGGGTATGAATCGGAGGTTGCAGCTAATGGGCATTCGGACGCTATCATTTTGTTATTAAATTTATGGACTAAAGCAGGACTTAGTGCCTCTTTGTCGAATAATATCGAGATGGCAATATACCGGAAGCTGATTATTAATGCTGTAATTAATCCACTCACCGCTTTGTGGCGTATACCTAATGGAGAGCTTTTGGCCAGTGCGGAGCGCATAGCTGTGATGAGACAGCTTTATGAAGAAGCGATTCATGTATATGACAAAGCAGATATAGAATGGTCAGAATCACTTTGGAATGATATCTTACAGATATGTCGATCAACTGCATCCAATACCTCCTCTATGCTGGCTGATGTACAGCAGGGTAGAAGAACCGAGATACGGTGGATTAATGGCAGTATTGCAGAGATTGCCCGGCGTCATCAGACAATAGCCCCTGGACATGAATGGGTATGTCATCTGATTGAGGCAATGACCATAAAGGAGGCAGATTAATGGGAGGATTTTTCGGGTGGCTGCTGAATGGAGCGATTTTTTTGAGTCTCGTTCCTTTTATCCCTTTCCTGGCTGTATATCTGATCAGCCGGTTTAAGAAAGAGCCGAAAAAGAAAGCGGCCGGAAATGCGATGGACGTGACGACTCCATTTCTTTATATTTCGGTAGCGGCGTTATTTAATATCATATTTAACAGTCAAATGGGATTTTACATATTTTTGCTGATACTGCTGCTGGCTATTGGAGTTATCGGAAGTGCACAAAACCGTCTCAAAGGGAAAGTGGATTTTCAGCGTCTTTTCCGTGCAGTATGGCGTTTATCTTTTTTATTTTTGAACTTAGGTTACATCGTGCTGCTTTTAATCGCTATTTTGCAATACTTGACACGGTAATCGTGTCGAAAATTGGGATATTTTTGCTTGATGTTAGGTATTCCTCCGTGGGATGAAGCCTAATATACACTGCAATGTGACGAATATGTTGAAAAAACCGAAAAAAAACGCTTTTTTTAAGATTAAAATATAGATTTTTTTGACCACTGGTTGTATAATCAATAAACATATACCACAACCACATTTTTTAGGGGGAAACTGCTAGATGAAAAAGAAAAGTTGGTTAGTACTTATGACCCTCGTACTAGCTTTTAGCACCTTGCTCGCAGCTTGCGGCAGCGGTTCTGAGAGTGGTACAGGTACAAGTGGACAAGCAGGAGAAGGCACTGCATCACAGGATTTACGCATCAACATGAGTGCAGAACCTCCTACTTTTGATCCGGCTCAAGCAAAAGACAGCCAGACAAATACGGCTCTGAAGCTGATGTACGAAGGTCTCACCCGTATGGGCGCAGATGGCAACCCGGCTCCAGGCGTTGCTGAAAAATGGGATGTTTCCGAAGATGGTCTGAAATATACTTTCCACCTTCGTGATAATGCAACTTGGAACAACGGTGAACCTGTAACAGCGGAAGATTTCGCTTATGCATGGGAACACGTTCTGAGCCCGGACACTGCTCCAGCATCTGAATATGCTTACCAGCTTTACTACCTGAAAAATGGCGAAGCGTTCAACACTGGTAAAATCAAAGATTTCTCCCAGGTTGGCGTGAAAGTTGTTGACGAGAAGACACTCGAGGTTACTCTTGAGAACCCTGCACCTTACTGGCTCGGTCTGACTTCTTTCTACACATACTATCCGGTTAACAAAAAGAACGTTGAAGCTAATGACAAATGGGCTGCAAAAGCAGACACCATGGTTACTAACGGACCGTTCACTTTGACAACTTGGACAACAGGCCAACAACTGGCTTGGACTAAAAACGACAAGTATTGGGATAAAGATAACATCAAACTGAATACAATTACGGCTTCCCTGGTTAACTCCGGTGCAACCGAGTATTCCAGTTATCAAAGTGGCCAGCTTGATTATGCTGGTGCACCAACTGGTGAGATTCCAACGGACCAGATCCCTGCTGCAAAACAACAATTCCCGGATCAATTCCAGGCAAAAGGTATTGCAAGCACATACTACTATGAATTCAATAACAAAGAAAAACCTTTCAATAATGCAAAAATCCGTAAAGCGTTTGCAATGTCTATCAATCGCCAAGCGATCGTTGACAATGTAACACTGGGTGGACAAATTCCGGCATTTGGTTTCGTACCTCCGGGTATCAAAGGCCAAACAGACGAATATCGTACTGAGCACAAAGACAGCTATTTCAAAGAAGATGCAGCACAAGCAAAAACATTGCTGGCAGAAGGTATGAAAGAGGAAGGTTACACAACTTTGCCTCCAATCACACTGATCTACAACTCCAGTGAAGCGCATCAAAAAATCGCTCTGGCGATTGCTGATATGTGGAAGAGCAACCTTGGTGTAGACGTGAAAACTGAAAACCAAGAGTGGAGTGTATTCCTGAATAACCGTCAAAGTGGTAACTTCCAAGTTGCTCGTGCCGGTTGGACAGCTGACTACAATGATCCAATGACATTCATGGATATGTGGGTAACTGGCGGCGGTAACAATAACGCTGGCTATGCAAATCCTGCATATGACAAACTGATTGCTGATGCAAAAGCTACTCAGGATGCTGCAAAACGCATGGATGATATGTCCAAAGCAGAGAAAATGCTGATTGAAGATGACATGACTGTTATGCCTATCTACTACTACACTAGCATTTCTCTTGTAAAACCTAATCTTAAAGGAATCGTTGTTGATTTCAGTGGAGCAATTGACTTCTCCAAAGCATATTTCGAATAATTCAATAATTAATTTGGCAGTTAGATGATTGCTGCGGGATATATGTGGAGCTTTTCCAACCATATATATCCCGCTTTTATGTGTGTTTGACGTTTTACCATATATTGCTTTTTCTAACTTTGAATATTGCAAGTTTTTTACTTGTTTTTATTAAATAATATGAATTGCAAGTTTCTTTCTTACTTAAAGAATCAAAGAAATAGTATGGTTGAACAATACGCATAAACAATACACAAAGGAGGGTTCCAGAAGAATGGTTAGGTATATTGCCGGCAAGTTTCTTTTTATGCTAGTGTCTCTATTTATTCTGGTATCACTGACATTTTTCCTGATGAAAGTTATTCCAGGTGATCCTTTCATGTCAGAAAGAGCAGTGCAGCCTCAGATCAAAGCACGTCTGATGGCTCAATATGGATTGGATCAACCCATTCCTGTGCAGTATGTACGTTATCTGGGCAATGTTGTTCAAGGAGATCTTGGTATTTCGATGAAATATCAAAACCAGGATGTAACCGGACGAATTGCTCAAACCTTTAAGCCTTCTTTGCAGATTGGTATTTTTGCTATTATTATTTCTATTATTGTCGGAATTGTGCTTGGTTTGATTGCGGCTTTGTACCATCGGAAGCTGATCGACCATGTAGCCATGACTTTGGCAATTATAGGGATCGCAGTACCGAGCTTTGTGCTTGCAACCTTGATTCAGTATTTATTTGCACTCAAGCTGGGTTGGTTTAACGTTATGGGCTTCAGCAAGCCTAGTGACTTTGTGCTTCCGGTAGCGGCTCTGGCCGTACAACCTATAGCATTTATCGCTCGTCTGACACGATCCAGCATGCTGGAAGTTCTGAACTCCGAATACATCAAAACCGCTAAAGCCAAAGGTCTGAACGGCTTTACTATCATGACACGGCACGTGGTGCGTAATGGTATCTTGCCTGTTGTTACTTATGTTGGACCGATGACTGCAAACGTTATTACCGGTTCTGTCGTTATCGAGCAGATCTTTGGTATTGGCGGTATTGGTAAGGTATTCGTCGAAAGTATTACCAACCGTGATTACACAATGATTATGGGCGTCACCATTTTCTATGGTGTTATTTTGATGCTTGCACGTTTTATAACAGATATTTTGTATGTGCTGATTGATCCGCGCATCAAATTGTCTGGAAGAAAGGGGGCTTAACCGTTGGCAGCTACTGGAAACCCAAATCCGAATAAGGCAACTGCTGATACGGCGAGCGATCCGACTATTCAGCAGAAAAGTGTATCGTTGTGGCAGGATGCCATGTACCGTTTATCCCGTAACCCGGTTGCTATGATTAGCCTGGTTATACTTGTTATTATTATTTTAATGGCCATTATTGGTCCTTATATGTTGCCTTACAACTATTACAGTAATGATCTGATGAATACCAATAAAGCTCCTTCAGCTGAACACTGGTTTGGAACGGATAACCTGGGCCGTGACATGTGGGTTCGGACATGGATGGGAGCTCGCATTTCCCTGATCGTAGGTTTCTCTGCAGCGCTGATTGACCTTGTTATCGGTATTATTTATGGTGCTGTTATGGGTTACAAAGGTGGTCGCGTGGATGAAGTAATGAACAAAATTTCCGAAATTTTGTACTCCATTCCGTATCTGTTGATCGTAATCCTGCTGCTCGTTGTTATGGAGCCTGGATTGCCAACAATTATCTTTGCATTGGCTGTTACCGGCTGGGTAACCATGTCCTGGATTGTACGTGGTGAAATTATGCAGCTGAAAAACCGTGACTTTATTCTGGCAGCGCGTTCCATGGGTGCAAGTGGCAGTCGTCAATTGTTCAAACACCTGTTGCCAAACGCATTGGGACCGATTATTGTAACGGTAACATTATCGGTACCAAGTGCGATCTTCTCGGAAGCTTTCCTGAGTTTCCTGGGCCTTGGTGTACAGGCTCCTGTATCTTCTCTGGGTTCCATGATCAATGATGCACTTCAGGGATGGAATCTGTATCCTTGGCGTATGTGGTTCCCTGCAGGTCTGATCTGTCTTACCATGCTGGCATTTAACCTGCTGGGTGATGGTCTGAGAGACGCACTGGATCCGAAACTGAGAAAATAAAATCTATAGGAGGTGGGCTAAGTGGAGAAAATCTTAACAGTCAAGAATTTGAGCGTGTCTTTCAGTACTCGTGCAGGCGAATTTAATGCCGTAAAAGATGTCAATTTTGAAATTGGCAAAGGAGAGACGCTGGGTATTGTTGGGGAATCCGGTAGTGGTAAGAGTGTAACAGCTCAAACGATTATGCGTCTGATTCCTTCTCCGCCTTCTAAGATTAAAAGTGGAGAAATCACTTTCCTGGGCGAGAGCCTGCTTCATAAAACCGATAAACAAATGGAAACAATCCGTGGTAAAGATATCGGTATGATCTTCCAGGATCCGATGACTTCCCTGAACCCGACCATCAAAGTCGGCAAACAGATTACGGAAGTATTGCGCAAGCACCAGAAAATGTCTTCTACAGAAGCCAAAGCATCGGCACTGGAAATGCTCAAACTGGTTGGTATCAAAAACCCGGAAGTTCGTTTTAACCATTATCCTCACCAGTTCTCGGGTGGTATGCGTCAGCGTGCGATGATCGCTATCGCTCTGGCATGTCGTCCATCCCTGCTGATTGCGGATGAGCCTACTACTGCACTGGATGTTACGATTCAGGCCCAGATTCTGGATCTGATGAAAGACATGCAGCAAAAATTGGGTACATCGATTATCCTGATCACGCATGATCTGGGTGTTGTAGCCGGCATGTGTGACCGTGTGGTAGTTATGAAAGAAGGCGATGTTGTAGAAACAGGTACAACATCCGAAATTTTCAAAAATCCACAGCATCCGTATACCAAGCGTCTGCTGAATGCATTGCCTCGTCTGGATGAGCCGAAAAAACCTAAGATGGTATCTGCCATTGCAGGTCTTGATCCTACTCGTCCATTAGTAGAAGTGTCGAATCTTCGTCAGCACTTCAACCTGGGCAAAGGTAACGTTCTCAAAGCCGTAAATGATATCAGCTTCAAAATCTATGAAGGCGAAACACTGGGAGTAGTTGGTGAGTCCGGTTGTGGTAAGTCGACAACAGGTCGTACCATGCTTCGTTTGTATGAGCCAACAGGAGGAAGCGTTAAATTTAACGGAACGGATATTTTCAGCCTGTCTCCACGTAAAATGAAAGCGATGCGTAAAGATATGCAGATGATCTTCCAGGATCCCTATGCATCTTTGAACCCTCGTTTTAATGTTATGGATATTATCGGCGAATCGCTGGATATCCACGGTCTGGCGGGAAGCCGTGCAGAACGTAAAAGACGCGTAGAAGAACTGCTGGATATGGTTGGACTGAACGCAAGTCATGCTACCCGTTATCCACATGAATTCTCCGGTGGTCAAAGACAGAGAATCGGGATTGCCCGCGCTCTGGCAGTTAATCCAAAATTCATTATCTGTGATGAGCCGCTGTCCGCACTGGACGTATCGATTCAGGCACAGGTGGTTAAATTGCTGGAAGAATTGCAGCAGCGTCTGGGACTGACTTATCTGTTTATTGCCCATGACCTGTCCATGGTTAAGCACATTAGTGACCGTGTAGCAGTTATGTATATGGGTAAAATTGTAGAACTGGCAGAAAGTGAAGAATTGTATGCGAATCCGCTGCATCCTTACACCAAAACACTGCTGTCTGCAATTCCGATCCCTGACCCGGATGTTGAAGTGAACAAACGCAGAATTCTGCTTCCGGATGAGCAGCAGGTTCCTGTAGAGTCTGCTAATCCTGGCGCACCAAAAGATCCTTTCAATTTGGAAAATTCCGAGTTGAGGGAAGTATCTCCTGGGCACTGGGTAGCTCAATCGCTGGCTTAAATCAGCTTCTACACTATATAAAAACCGTCATAATATATGGCGGTTTTTTTCTTTATTTCAAAAAGTAAAAAAGTATGCTGATTTCTTTGACTAAACGGCTATACTTTCGTTACAATCATATAAGGTATAGAAGTTACAATAAGTAACAACGATGAGGAGGACCTTACCCCATGAATGTAGTCCCGGAGAGGCTACCTGCGAATCAGCCGCTGGCAGAGCGGTATATCAATGATTTTGCATCGGTAAGCAGCTTGTATAATATGAAGGTTACTGATCCGCAGACGTGGGCTCAGCGGGCAGCGTGGCTGGATCAGAGTAAGCACTCCCGGATGGATCGTGGAGCGTTAGTAGATTGTTTGGAGCCGTATAACCTTGTTCACAATAATCATGAAGAAGTGCAAAAGTCACTGCAACTGCTACGGCAGGAAGAGACGCTAACGATGGTGGGCGGTCAGCAAAGTGGATTATTTACAGGTCCACTGCTGGTGATTTATAAAGTAGTTACTCTGATTCTTGGTGCTCGTGAAGCGGCAGCCAGGTTGAACCGTCCGGTTGTTCCGGTATTCTGGATTGCTGGAGAAGATCATGACTGGGATGAAGTAAACCATACGTACCTGCCGGATCGTGATGGACAGGCAGTTAAAATTCGTATGGATCATGAGCGTGGTGGACATTCACCGGTCAGTCGTACCGCTATTGATCGCAGTCATACAGAAGGAGTTTTGAAGCAATTTGAGAGCCTGCTGCCGGACAGCGAGCACAAAAGCGAATGGATTCAGGAACTGCATCAGTGTATGGAGCAGTCAGATAATCTGAGTCATGCCTTTGCCAAGCAGCTGGGACGTTTATTCGGTCGCTTTGGTTTGGTACTGCTGGATTCGGATGATGCTCAGTTGCGTCGTCTTGAAGTACCCGTATTCCGTCAAATGATTCAGCAAAATGATGAGCTTACTCAGGCTTATCTGGCTGCAGCAGAGAAAGTTCGCACGCTTGGTTATGAAGAACAAGCGACAGTAGCAGAGGACAGTGCCAATCTGTTCTATATTCATAGTGATGAGATTTATACAAATGAACGAATTTTGCTGTTCAAGCGTGACGGTATGTTCACGGATCGTAAAGGTCTTGTGACGTTCACACCGGATGAACTTCTGGATATTTTGGAACAGCATCCGGAGCGATTCAGTAATAATGTACTGACCCGTCCGTTAATGCAGGAATCTCTATTCCCGGTATTGAGTACGATTCTGGGTACGGGGGAAATTGCGTACTGGGCACTTACCCATCAGGCATTTGAAGTACTCAATTTGCAGATGCCGCCGATTTTGCCGCGGATGTCATTTACCATGGTAGAAGAGAAAATCCAGATGCTAATGAAGCAGTTTGGTCTTTCTTTTGATGATGTACGTCAGCGGTTTGATGAAGTTAGAGCACAATGGTTGTCCGAACAAGAAGATTATCATCTGGATGAGCGTTTTGCAGAACTTAGACGCCAGTTTGATCAGATGTATATGCCTTTTATTGAGTCTTTGGGCGAGGTTGATCCTTCATTACCTCATATTGCCGCGACCAATCAGCACAAGATCGAAGCACAAATCGAATATCTGCATCGCAAGAGTAGCAATGCGGTAGCGAAGCAGCATGAAGTAGGTTTGCGTAGATTGGATCGTATTGCTCACTCTCTCTATCCATTTGGCAAGCCGCAGGAGCGGACAATCAACAGCTATTATTATTTTGGACGTTATGGTGAGCAGTGGCTCGATCAGCTACTCGGTATCGAACCGGATCTGGATGGCGGACATCGATTAATTTATATGTAAGAGCAGAATGCATTAGAGTGGATTACTAGCTGTAAAAAGCGATTTGTTTACTTTTATGAATCTTCATTATCCATATATCATTGAACAAGAAAAATGGAGCACTCTCACGGGAGATGCTCTATTTTTATATGAGCAGCCATAGTGAAAAAGCTTATACTTGATCAGCAGAATGCAAAACGAGCCGACAGGCTGCAGCAAATAAAGATTGCTTCTTGGATAGGTATGCCTTTAAATGGAACTATCAGTGGGTTATAATAATGAGCTGGAATTATCTATATGCAGAGGAGAAATGAAAATGACATTACCATCCCTTCAAAACAGCATTGTTGCCGATATGGCGCTTGCTCCGGAAGGCCACCGTAAAATCGAGTGGGTATCTTCCCATATGCCGGTCTTGAACCGGATTCGTGAAGAATTTGAACGTGATCTGCCTTTCAAGGGACTGAAAGTAACGATCTGTCTGCATCTGGAAGCCAAAACGGCTTACCTGGCCAAAGTGGTACAGGCAGGCGGAGCAGAAGTGACGATTACCGGCAGTAATCCATTGTCTACACAGGATGATGTATGTGCAGCGCTAGTCGAAGATGGAATCACTGTTTTTGCAAAGTATAATCCTGAACCTGCCGAGTACAAGAGTCTGGTCCTGCATGCTCTGGAGACTCGTCCCGATCTGATTATCGATGATGGTGGAGACCTGATTACCCTGATGCACGGCGAACGTCCGGATCTATTGGAAGGTATTCGTGGTGGTGCAGAAGAAACAACAACCGGCATTATCCGTCTCAAAGCCCTGCAAAAAGAAGGTACGCTGCAGTTGCCGATGGTCGCTGTCAATGACGCGTACTGCAAGCATCTGTTCGATAACCGTTATGGTACGGGTCAGTCGGTATTTGATGGTATTATTCGTACAACTAACCTAATGATTGCAGGCACAACCGTTGTTGTAGTCGGTTATGGATGGTGTGGTAAAGGTGTAGCTATGCGTGCCAAAGGACTGGGTGCCAATGTTATCGTAACCGAAGTGGATGCGATCAAAGCGGTAGAAGCCCACATGGATGGATTCCACGTAATGCCAATGATCAAAGCGGCGCAGCTGGGCGATTTCTTCATCACTGTAACCGGCAACAAAGATGTGATTGTAGGCGAACATTACGATGTAATGAAAGATGGCGCTATTGTATGTAATGCAGGCCATTTTGATGTAGAAGCGAACAAGCCTGATCTGGCTGCACGCGCGGTATCGATTCGTACAGCCCGCAAAAATATCGAAGAATACAAAATGCAGGATGGACGCCGCATTTATTTGCTGGCTGAAGGACGCCTGGTAAATCTGGGAGCAGCAGACGGTCATCCGGCTGAAATTATGGATATGACATTTGCTCTGCAGGCAGTAGGGCTGCGTTACGTAAACGAGAACTATGAACAGCTGGGTGCTGGAGTTATCAATGTACCTTATGAACTGGATGAGCAGGTAGCACGCTACAGACTGGAAAGTCTCGGAATCGATATCGATGTACTGAGCGATGCGCAGAAATCCTATCTGGATAGCTGGTCCTAAATTTCTATACCGATTTGGATAGCTTATAATTAATGGAGATGGATAATATGTTTGTCTGCGATGACAGCAAATATATTATCCATTTCTATGTAAATTACAGATTGAAAGGAAGGTTACGTATGACTCTTAACGATGAAGAATATTTATTGAAATCCAGACTAAAGAATTTTGGACAAAAAGAATTCTCTTTTTTAGAATGGAGTTTTCTGATGCCAAACTGCATAGAATCGTTGTTAAACAACATAGGAACAATAGATAGTGAATTACGGGATGATCTTATTTATACGACTTTTGCAAGATGGATTACGAGTGGACAGCTCTCTGCTGATATCATGCTGCATATCAAGAATACGATTATGGACACTACGCATATGTTCTACAGAATAGGCGAAAAGAATAACGATACTGTTTTTACTCGCTCTTTCTCTGTGCTATTCATTCCATTACTGTTGGAAAGAAATAAGCAGCAAGCATTTATGCAGCCTAACGAATTAACAGAGATCCAGGAAAAAATACTGCTTTATATCAAAGAAGAAAAAGATTTAAGAGGATTTGTAGAAAATAAAGGATGGGCTCATGCTTTGGCGCATACTGCCGATGCTATACATGCCATATCTGTATGCAATAATCTTTCTGCTCAGCAGAGTATGCGGTTTTTGGATGCAATAAAAAATGCGATATGTACGAAGCAGGTGGTTTATACGAATCTGGAGGAAGAAAGATTAGTGACGGCAGTGGTAAGTCTGATTACTCAAAACAAGCTATCCGATAAAGAGATTGAAAACTGGATCGGTCGTTTTCTGATTTGGGATAAGACAGAAGTATGGAATGAAGAATATAAAATCATATTTAATATCAAAAGCTTCTTAGGCAGTCTTTATTCCGTATACATAAGCGTAACGAATTCAGTTGCACAGCTAGAGTGATTGAAGACAGATTACATACCTTCATGCAAAGCTACATAAGCTGATGCCTTTATCTTAAGCGGGACTATTCAATCCCTAAAAAATAAATGATGTAATAGAATCATCGTAAAAAATGTTCAAGCAATTTACTAAGCAAAAAGAACGATACATCCGATATAAAAAAGTCGGGCTTTTTACGTGCTTTTTTGCAAAACAAGATGCTGATTTACATAAAGATTTAAAAAAAGATGAGTTTTCGCAAAAAAAATTGACATTTAAAGAAGGGTTTTGATTTTATACGGCGAATCTATTATGCTAGATAGGTGGAGGAAAGTGGTACATAGTGGGGAACAATGGGTAAAAGGAGTGAGCCGCCAATGTTCATGGGTGAGTATCAGCATAACATTGACGATAAAGGCCGGATTATTATTCCAGCTAAATTTCGCGAACTTCTGGGTCCATCTTTTGTTGTTACTCGTGGTCTGGACCATTGTCTTTTCGTTTATCCCATGGAGGAGTGGTCTCTCCTGGAACAAAAGCTTAAATCTTTACCGCTCATGAAAGCTGATGCCCGTGCTTTCACGCGTTTCTTTTTCTCGGGAGCGCTGGAAGGAGAATGGGACAAGCAGGGGCGTGTCAATCTGCCGATTAATTTGAAGCAGTACGCCAGGCTGGAGAAAGAATGTGTAATTATTGGTGTCTCCAACCGGGTAGAGATTTGGAGCCAATCCGTTTGGGAACAATATTATAACGAATCAGAACAATCATTTAACGAAATTGCTGAGAAGCTGGTTGATTTTGATCTTGATCTGTAATCGTCTAGGAGGTTTACATCTTGTTTCATCACATCACTGTATTAAAAGAAGAAGCGACAAGAGCCCTTCAGGTCAAACCTGATGGTATTTACGTCGATTGTACGCTCGGGGGAGCAGGACATAGTTCGGTTATTGCAGCTGAACTGGGAGCAGGGGGTCGACTGATTGCTTTTGATCAGGATGATACTGCACTAAATAATGCCAAAGCGGTATTGGCACCATATGAAGACAAAGTCACTCTGATCAAAAGTAACTTCCGTCATCTGGAGGAAAAGCTTTTGGAAGCCGGGGTGCCGGTCAAAGATGGAGTACCGCAGGTAGACGGCATTCTGTTCGATCTTGGCGTTTCTTCACCTCAGTTCGACGATGCTGACAGGGGATTCAGCTATAATCACGATGCTCCGCTGGATATGCGGATGGATCAATCCATCGAACTAACAGCACGGACTATTGTGAATACCTGGCCTGAAGAAGAAATCGCCCGCATACTATATCGATATGGCGAAGAAAAGTTTTCAAAACGGATTGCCAAAGTTATCGTGAAGCAGAGAAATGTAGCGCCGATCGAGACAACAGGGGAACTGGCAGAACTAGTCAAGGAAGGCATTCCCGCGGCAGCAAGAAGAACAGGCGGACATCCTGCAAAGCGTAGTTTTCAAGGGCTGCGAATTGCTGTGAATGATGAGCTGGGTGCTTTTGAAGAAGCACTTCATCAATCCGTGCGCTGTCTGGCACCGGGTGGACGTGTATCGGTTATCACTTTCCATTCTTTGGAAGATCGTTTATGCAAACAGATTTTTGCAGAGTATCTGGAAAAAGATGTAGCACCGCAGGGCTTCCCTATTTATGTAAGCAATGGCGGTGTGCTGAAGTTGGTGAATCGCAAGCCGGTTCTGCCAACTGATGAAGAAGTAACAAGCAACAAACGGGCAAGATCTGCCAAATTACGTGTTGCCGAAAAAGTGCAAAAAGAAAATCAAGAATAATACAGTAAGGAGACGGATACATGGCTTATACACGTGGGAACCTGGCAGTCAAGCAAAAACCGGCTGAGAAGGTCGTTCGGAAATATCGTGAAACGACAAAAGTGGTTGTACGCCGTTCTGCCCTGCCGATTCAGGAAAAAATGCTTTATCTCGCAACCGTTATTTTCTGCGTTGCTATTGCGAGTGTTATTATCTGGCGTTATGCGTATATTTATGAACTTAATAAAAATGCGCAGGATATGGCAACCGCAACCGCACAGCTGCAGAAGCAAACAACACAAAATGAGCTACGTCAACATCTCTTGGAGAATGATATCGTAGCGCGTGCAGCTGCACTGGGTTACATAGAGCCTACAGACACTGTACCTATTCAGGTGTCGCGGGAAAAAGGAACGGCCGCTACCTCGTCGGATGTCAAAGTGAACAACTAAAGCGGGGGATCAGGCAGTGGATAAAAGAATAAAACTTCGTGCTTTATTTATAGGGGGATGCATTACCCTCTTTTTTGCCGTACTCGTCATCCGTGTATTCTGGATTCAGGTTGTCCAAGGATCAGATTGGCATAAATATGCAGAGAAACAGTGGACCAGTCAAAGTACGATTTCTGCTGTTCGAGGCACAATTACGGATCGTAACGGCAATAAGTTGGCAATGGATGCGCCTGCCTACAATGTTGGACTTAACCCAAAGGTAATTGCGGAACTTGGGGTGAAGGATGAGATTGTAAGCCGTTTGCATGAAATTCTTGGCACGGATGAAAGTGAAATTGAGAAGCAGGCTACATCCATGACAACACCGACAGCCAAAAATCCAGTGAGCGAGCTGCGTACATGGCGTGAGCTGAATTCGGGTGGACGGCGTATCCCTCAGGATAAAGCAGATCAGGTGAATGCACTGATTGCTGAGCTGAAAGAAAAAACTGGTCGACGCTATGATGTTGGGGTACAGCTGGATGTAACGACCAAACGCTATTATCCCAAAAATGAACTTGCTTCTCATGTCCTTGGATATACCAACAATGATGGTGAAGCAGTAGCTGGTATTGAAGCTTATTATGATAAGCAGCTCAAAGGTGAAGATGGTTCTATTGTTTATCAACGTGATAATCAAAAGGACAAACTGCCGGATTCGCAGGATGTGTATAAGCCTGCAGTGAATGGCAGCAATCTGACGCTTACGATTGATGAGACGATTCAGTATTATACGGAGCAGGCGATGAAAGAAGCATTTAAGCAGCTTCAGCCGAAAAGTATTACGGTAATTGCTGCCGATCCGAATACAATGGATATTCTCGCAATGGCAAATATGCCGACTTTTGATCCTAATAAGTTTAATGAAGTTAAAGATATGGCTGACTTTACAAATTTGGGAATTAAAGCAGAGTATGAACCAGGTTCTACTTTTAAAATTGTTACTTTGGCTGGAGCAGTAGAAGAAGGATTATTTAATCCAGAAGCAACTTATCAATCGGGTACTATCCGAGTAGGTGGGAGTACGCTGCATGATATTAACCGTGTAGGCTGGGGACCGATAACTTATCTCACAGGTCTTAAACGCTCCAGTAACGTAGCTTTTGTTAAATTGGGTTACGAAATGCTGGGAGCAGAAAGATTGCGTAAATATATTGATGCTTTTGGATTTGGTTCCAAAACGGGAATAGATTTGCCGGGTGAATTAACAGGGGCTATTGGATTCCGTCCGTATGTCAAGACGGAAGTGGCTACAGCAGCTTACGGACATGGACTTGTACAGGTTACTCCTTTACAGCAGCTGGTAGGCGTCTCGGCAGTAGCAAACGGCGGTAAAGTGCTAACTCCTCACGTAGTTAAATCAATTATCGACCCGAATACCGGTGTAACTACAGATGTACCTGTACATGAAGTGCGTCAGGCTATTGATGCCGCTACTTCGGAGAAAGTACGTGGTTATCTGGAACAGGTCGTATCTGACCAGGAAATTGGAACAGGGCGTCATGCTTATATTGATGGCTATCGTGTAGCTGGTAAAACAGGTACAGCGGTCAAGGTTATTAACGGGAAATATGATTATACCAAGCAGGTCGTTTCCTTTATCGGATTTGCACCGGCAGACAAACCCAAAATCGCCATGATCGTCGTTATCGACCAACCTGCCGATTCTAAGCTGGGTGGTGGTGCAGCGGCGGCTCCGGTATTCAAGAAAATCGTGAGTCAGGCACTCCCGTATATGGGCGTACCGAAAGCAACCGATGACAGCGATACACAGAAGAAAACCAAAACAGCCACATCCGCACCAGCACCGGTTAGTTATAATGTACCTACACTTACCGGCAAAACGGTAGATGCTGCCAAAAAGAAACTGATTGCCAGTGGAATTACTTTTAAAGTAGTCGGTACAGGCAATAAAGTGGTCAAGCAGTATCCAGCTGTAGGAGCGCTGATGGATGGGGGTCAAAGTGTATATCTTATGACCGAAGATCCGACCAAAATGGAAATTCCCGATCTCAAAGGTGAATCATTGCGCGATGCGCTGGAGATCCTGAATCTGATGAAGGTCGAGGTAACTACAGTAGGACAGGGCTATGTTGCCGAACAGGTAGAATCTTCGGCAAATGGTCGCCGAATCATTACACTGACACTCAAATCAGCGAGAGCGATTGTTACAGGTGTGGATGATGAGGAAGCGAACGCGCTGGGGACTAAGAAAGCAACACCAGTTGCCGGTGATGACCAAACATCAACCGAAGCAGAAAATACCGGTTCTACAGACAAGAAGACTGAAGAATCGACTTCGTCGTCAGAGACTTCGGCAGAAACAACTCCTGAATCGTTCGGTCCTCCTTCAACAGATGCAGGTACTAACAGTACTGGCGATTCTACTGAAGGAACAAAAAACACGTCAGGAAGCACACTAAAAATTCCGGAGCCTACAGGTGCTCCAACGAACTAATGAGTTAATGCTAATTATGATAACCCGGCAGTCATCGGTAAGGGGAAGTCCTCCTTTTATTCATCCGAAGACTGCCGGGTATCGTTATTAATTTTGGAAAAGAGGAATCGCTATGTTGTTATCTGAAGCGGCCAGCCTGCTTATTACATCCCGGATTGAAGGTACTGCGGATGTTTCCATTACAGGCATGGAAATTGACTCACGCAAAGTAAAAGCTGGGGATTTGTTTATCTGTCTGCCAGGCTTCACGGTAGATGGTCATGATTTTGCAGAACAGGCAATAACCCAGGGAGCGGCGGCTCTTGCGGTAGAACGAATTTTGCCACTGGATATTCCTCAGCTGGTCGTTAGCAGCTGTCGTCACGCGATGGCTGTACTGGGAGATGCGTTTTATGAACATCCTAGTCGTAAGCTGAATATGATTGGAATCACAGGTACTAATGGCAAAACCACAACTTCTTACCTGATTGAGCGTATTATGAATGATCATCGTATCAATACAGGCTTGATTGGAACAATTGAAATGCGTTATAACGGTAAAGCGGTACCGATGCCTCGTACTACACCGGAAGCGATGGAACTTCAGCGTCTGCTGCATGAGATGGTTCAAAATGATGTGCAGTGCTGCGTCATGGAAGTATCTTCTCACGCGCTGGAACAAGGACGGGTCAAAGGAACAGATTACCGGACAGCTATTTTTACGAATATTAGTCAGGATCATCTGGATTATCATGAGACGATGGAACAGTATGTGGCAGCCAAAGGGCTGTTTTTTGCACGTCTGGGGAACTCTTATGACAAGGATCCGGCAGAGCGCAAATACGCTGTACTGAATGCTGACGATCCGGCCGTAGATTATTTCCGCGGTATAACAGCAGCAGATGTGATTACATATGGTGTGGATCAGCCTGCCGATGTGCAGGCTTCAAATATTCGAATTACCGCGAGAGGAACAACTTTCCATCTGCAAACGTTCCGCGGTAATACAGATATGACTCTCCAGATGGTAGGCAAGTTCAACGTATATAATGCACTTGCAGCCATTACAGCAGCACTGATCGAAAATGTGCCACTGGAACAAATTCGTGAGAGTCTTGGCCAGATGCCGGGTGTGGATGGACGCGTCGAAGCAGTAGACGCTGGACAGCCTTTTGCCGTGATTGTAGATTATGCACATACACCGGATGGACTGGAAAATGTACTTCGGACGATTAGCGAATTTGCGGAAGGCCGAATTCTGACGGTATTTGGCTGCGGTGGTGATCGGGATCGTACCAAACGCCCATTAATGGGACAGGTAGCCGCCAAATACAGTGATTATACGCTGGTTACATCGGATAATCCCCGAACAGAAGAACCGGTAAGCATTCTGGATGATATTGAAGCAGGTCTGCTTGAACAGCAGGTGGCTGCGGATCGATACGAACTGATTGTGGATCGCCGCGCTGCTATTCAAAAAGCGGTTGAAATGGCACAGCCTGGCGATGTACTATTGATTGCGGGTAAAGGCCATGAGACGTACCAGATTGTAGGTACGGAAGTTCATGATTTTGATGATCGGCTGGTAGCCAAAGAAGCGATAAGGGGTCTTTCCAAGTGATAAATATAACTATTGATCAGATAGCGGCAATGTGCGGTGGACAGCTGATTGGTGATTCATCGATACGCTGTCATGGCGTCGTCATTGATTCAAGACAGCTGCAGGATAACTGTCTGTTCATTCCGATTATTGGCGAGAGAGTCGATGGGCATGATCTGGTAGAACAAATACTGGCAAATGGAGCTGCTGCCGCGTTATGGCAGGCTGATCATGGCACGCCTCCTCAGGGGAATATAATAATCGTCGAGAATACGCTGAATGCCCTTCAGCAGCTTGCCAGCGCGTATCTGGAGAGTACCGAAGCCAGAGTAATTGGTATTACCGGTTCGAATGGCAAGACGACGACCAAGGATATGATTTATGCGCTTATGACCGAAGCCTATCGTGTGCATAAGACTGAAGGCAATTTTAATAGTCATATCGGTCTGCCGCTAACGATACTGGCGATGCCGGCAGATACCCAGATTCTGATTCTGGAAATGGGTATGCGTGCACGGGGTGAGATCGAATTGTTATCCGATATTGCTCATCCGGATACGGCAGTCATTACCAACATCGGAGAATCCCATCTGGAGCAGCTGGGTAGTCGGGAAGAGATTGCGCGTGCCAAGCTGGAGATTGTTCATGGTCTTAAAGCATCCGGATTGCTCGTATATCATGGGGATGAACCGCTGTTACAGCAAGTGCTGTCGGAACCGGAATATGCGGATCAAGACATGCGCAAGATTACTTTTGGCATGGAGCAGCACAATGATCTGTATGCGACCGGAATGATGACACAGGGACAGTCCACTATCTTTACTACCAATGCACTTTCGGAAGAAGCTTGGAAGCTACCGGTACTGGGTGCCCATAATATGGTCAATGCCATGGCAGCGATTCTGGTCGCTCAGGCATATGAGCTGAGTGAAGCACAGATTCGTCAGGGATTTGCCAAGCTACGCCTGACCGGAATGCGAATTGAAATGCTGCAGGGTCGCGATGGAATCACCCTGCTGAATGATGCTTACAATGCAAGTCCAAGCTCCATGAAGGCAGCGATTGATGTACTGGGTAATCTCAAAGGGTACAAACGCAAGATAGCTGTGCTTGGCGATATGCTGGAGCTTGGAGCCGAAGAGCTGGCATACCATGAACATATCGGAGAATATGTGAATGGGCAGGCAGATCTGCTATTTACTTATGGAGAGCGGGGACAGGCGATTGCCCGCGGCGCAGCGAGACATTTGCCGCCGGAATGTATTCGTTCCTATACATCCAAACCGGAACTGATCGAAGAACTGCAAAAAACAGCACGGGAACAGGATGTTATTTTATTCAAAGCTTCCAGAGGCATGAGACTGGAAGAAGTTCTACAGGCGCTGATGCCTGATTCAATAAGCAACGCATAGGCGCTGGAGGAGTAGGAAAATGGATTTTCAAATATTGTTATTAGCGGCGGCTGCATCGTTTGTATTATCAATTATTGCTATGCCGATATTGATTCCGCTGTTACGCCGCATTAAATTTGGTCAGCATGTACGCAGTGATGGTCCACAGACTCATCTTAAAAAAGCGGGTACGCCGACGATGGGTGGTATTGTTATCATCCTGGCAGCTACTCTGGTATTTATCAAATTTTCGGTTATCGACACTAACTTCTGGGTGCTGTTGACGTCTACCGTAGGATTTGGACTGGTTGGGTTCCTCGATGACTATATCAAAATCGGTCTCAAACGTTCACTCGGTCTGACTGCCAAGCAAAAACTGATTATGCAGCTGATTTTCTCGGCGATTATCTGTTATCTGCTAATCCAAAAAGGACACAGTACAGCGCTTGGTATTCCGGGAACATCGTTCTCGTTTGATTGGGGCGGCTGGTTCTATTATCCATTTATCGTAATTATGCTGCTGGCGATTACCAACGCAGTCAACTTTACAGATGGTGTGGATGGACTGTTGTCAGGAGTAAGTGCAATTGCATTTGCTGCTTATGCGATTATCGCGATTCAGGCGACTGCACCGGCAGCTGCGGTATGTGCTGCAGCGATGATTGGTGCAGTTATCGGATTCCTCATATTTAATGCTCATCCGGCCAAGGTATTTATGGGGGATATGGGCTCGCTCGGAATAGGAGGGGCAATCGGAGGGATTGCGATTGTCACCAAAAGTGAGCTGCTGTTCCTGGTTATTGGTGGGGTATTCGTAGTTGAATTGCTCTCTGTAGTTATTCAGGTCGTTTCTTACAAAACGCGTAACGGCAAACGTGTATTCAAAATGGCTCCAATTCATCATCATTTTGAATTATCAGGCTGGTCGGAATGGCGTGTTGTAATTACGTTTTGGGCAGTCAGTCTCGTACTGGCCGCACTCGGAATCTATATTAGCAAGGGGTTGTAGTGATGAATGATCCTCAATCATATCGTGGATTACCGGTCGTAGTCATCGGTCTGGCGCGCAGTGGTGTAGAAGCAGCCAAGGCTCTGCATCGACTTGGCGCATTAGTGACAGTCAATGACTTGAAGCCAAGAGAACAATCTCCGGAAGCTGCCGAACTGGAAGAGCTGAATATCGAGGTGATCTGTGGAGGACATCCGGAAGGATTGATTCACAAGGATATCGCTCTGCTTGTCAAAAATCCTGGTATTCCTTACAGCGCGCCGCCGATCCAGCAGGCAATGGATCTGGGTATTGAAGTGATTACCGAGGTGGAGCTGGCTTACCGGATCTCGGATGTGCCGATGATCGGTATCACGGGCTCAAACGGCAAAACGACCACGACAACATGGGTAGGTCAAATGCTCGATGCCTGCGGTCTTCATCCGATTGTAGGCGGTAATATCGGTATTCCACTATGTCAGGCCGTTGTGGAAGCCGAAGAGAAAGATAATGCGATTATTGTAGCAGAACTGAGCAGTTTTCAGCTCAAAGGTACGCGTGATTTCAATCCAACCATTGCCGCTCTGCTCAATGTAGCCGAGACGCATCTGGATTATCACGGTACGATGGATGATTATGTCACGTCCAAACGCAAAATTTTTGAAAATCAGGGCGAAAAGGATACAGCGGTACTGAACTGGGATGATAGTTACTGCCGCAGCATGATTCCTTATATCAAGGCAGGTCGCATAATTCCATTCTCTGTCAACGAGGAGCTGGGAAATAATGCAGCTATGGCCGCAGCATTGTCTACTCAGTCAGGCATGTCGGTAGGCGCAATGTATGTCTCTCCATCCTATGTGCCGGATATGGAGGATGATCTGGAGCGGACGATCATGTACTGGGATGAAGAGCAGGGAGCTGTACCGATTCTACGTGTGGATGAACTGGGTATTCCAGGTCGTTACAATGTAGAAAATGCACTGGCAGCCTGCGCAATTTCGATCGCTGCCGGCTGTCAGCCCAAGCAGCTGGCAGATACTCTGCGCACTTTCCGTAGTGTAGAGCATCGTCTGGAATATGTAACCACGCATAACGAGGTGGCTTACTATAACAATTCCAAAGCTACCAATGCCAAAGCAACAATGATGGCATTATCCGCTTTTCAGGATCAGGGGATCATATTGATTGCCGGCGGATTGGATCGTGGGTCGGACTATATGGATCTGCTGCCTGTATTTCAGTCGCAGGTCAAGGCGCTGGTTGTACTGGGACAAACCCGTCACAAGCTGGCACGAGTAGCCGAAATGGCAGGGGTTGCTTCGATACTGATTATTGAGGAGACCGATCAGGCGGAACAAGCTGTGTATCAGGCAGTTCAGCAAGCTTCAGAACTGGCAGAAACCGGTGATGTTGTATTATTGTCACCTGCCTGCGCCAGCTGGGATATGTTCTCTTCCTTTGAAATCAGGGGCAATGTATTCAAGCAGGCAGTTAACGAACTATAGATTCCTTATATATACATCTATGGTAATTCTGCGTATAGCCATGTGAACTATTCTGCTATACAATATGTAACTCAGAGACTAAGATACGCAAATTTAAATGAAAGGAGGTGCGATAAATGCGAGTTATATTAACGGGCGGTGGAACCGGAGGACATATATACCCTGCGCTGGCTATTGCCGAGCAATTCAAAGAGCAAGGTATCAAAGCGGAGTTTCTGTATATTGGCGGCAAGCGCGGACTGGAGACCCGGATCGTTCCAGAGACCAAAATGCGCTTTGAAACGATCGATATTACAGGTTTCCGCAGACGACTATTTTCACTAGAAAATATCAAGACAATCAATCGATTTATACAGGGTGTCAAAATTTCCAAAAAGCTGATTCGTGAATTCAAGCCAGATATTGTAATTGGTACCGGAGGTTATGTGTGTGGACCCGTAGTATATGCAGCTGCCAAGCTGGGGATTCCTACCATGGTACACGAGCAGAATGCGATTCCGGGACTGACGAATTTGTTCTTGAGCGGTTATGCCGATACCGTGGCAGTGAGCTTTGAAGAGGCGATCTCCAAGTTCAAACGGGCCAAACATGTACTGTTCACCGGAAATCCGCGAGCGACTATGGTGCAGCATGCCGATCGTGAAAGAGGACTTGCTTCACTGGGACTTCCGGCAGATGCCAGAGTAGTGTTGATGGTAGGCGGCAGTCGTGGTGCACGGGCTCTTGTGGAAGCGATGGTGCAGGCAGCGCCTTTGTTAAAGTCCAAGCCGGATGTTCATTATGTGTTCGTTACCGGTGAAATCTACTATGACGAAATCTATGAACGCATTAACCAGGCGACCGATTCCATGCCGAATTATCTGCATGTACTGCCGTATATTCCGAATATGCCGGAAGTACTGGCAGCGACTTCTCTTGTGATTGGTCGTGCAGGTGCTTCCTCACTCGCGGAGATTACATCACTGGGGACACCTTCCTTATTGATTCCTTCACCGAATGTCACCAATAATCATCAGGAAGCCAATGCGCTGGCTCTTCGAAAAGCCGGAGCAGCAGAGATGATATTGGAGCGTGAGTTAAACGGAGCGACTCTGATTGCTCACATTGATAAAATTATGGATCATGAAGAAGAGCGACAAAGGATGTCCGAGGCTGCTTCTACTCTCGGTACGCCACAATCGGCCTTTTTGCTGGTTGAAGAGATCCAGCGTATTTGCAATGCTTCTGTGGTAACCCAATAAGGATGCTGGACCGTTACATAGCAGTCGTTCGTGTCAAAGCAGAAATAGTTTACCCCCTATCGGACGACTGGCACTGTGATAAACAGTTTTCGTGATATGCAGGCAATATCGGGAGACATTTTACGCTGGTTGGGGATTCCAAATGAGGCATGCTATAATGACGGAGAAGTTCAGGTACAATCTGGCTGCAATACAGATGGAATTGAAATAAGACTTATTGGAGAATTGCCATGCCAAAGCAAAAACTAGTTGTTCTTCCGAAAAAAGAATCTTCTGCAGAATCGCGTCCTGCTGCGGGCCGCAAATTATTCGGACGCAAAAATCGACTGATCATTGTGCTAAGTATCTTTTTCCTGCTGGTACTTGGGATTGTGTTCTGGTTTTCACCGCTGGGCAAAATATCAGAGATTACTTTCAGGGGTAATGCGTTTACGTCCAAGGAAGATCTGCTGTCAGCAACCCGTCTGGCCAAAGGAAATGCTTTTTACGGTACATCTGAGGATACGCTCAAAGAAAGGCTGCTAAGCATCCCGGCAATTGAGAGTGCTACAGTGACCAAGCATTTTCCAGGCAAAATCGATGTTACGATCAAAGAGTATCCTGTGGTTGCCTATGAACTGGCAGGATCCGGACAATTGACAGCTATTTTGCAGAGCGGAGCTGCGGTACGTGCCGACACGCGCGGGGTAGCTGTAGAAAAGCCCGTCCTTACCCAATGGTCGGACTACGAAGCGCAAAAGGTTCAGCTGTGCAAAGTACTGGGTACGATACCGAGTGAGCTAACCTCGGATATCTCGGAGATTATTCCTTCACCAACGCCTTCATTCCCGGATCGAATCATGATGTATACCCGCTCGCGCTTTGAAGTGATTACAAGCATATCGCTGCTGGCGGATAAAGTGGAATACCTGAATCAGGTAATCGAGACACAACCGCCCGGTGTGATAACAATGCTGGAAGCAGATGCCTATACACCGTTCAATCCGGATGATATCAAAGATCAGACAGAAGAAGTGCCTGCACAGTAACGATTTTGACATCTTTTGTCGGCAAAATGTACTTTTTGACAATGTTCGGGCTGCAATACTTTCTGTGGCGTCAGAAAAATGCTAGAATAGGCTGTATAGATATTAAAGAATTGTAAACTTTAATACTGGCTTAACAATTTTCTGAAGTACCCGGTGAACTCTTTCTTTTTTCTCCAGACTTTTAACGTTTTTCGGAACCTCAAAAAGTTTGCAGAAAAAAGAGGGAAAGCATATGAAATGTGGAATACTAATGTAGAGAGCGTTTTATGGAAAATGATTTTCGGAAATTGAATTTCCAGCTTTTAGGCAGCAAGCCCGGAAGAACGGAAATGCACTATTTTAATTCAGGAATTTACAGGAGGTGCCAAGGGCTTGAGCAACAATGACATCATTGTTAGTTTGGACATCGGTACATCCAAAGTTCGTGCTATTATCGGGGAAATGAACAATGGAACCTTTAATATTATTGGAGTTGGATCTGCCGACTCGGAAGGAATTCGCAAGGGCGCGATCGTTGATATTGATCAAACCGTGCAGTCCATCCGAAATGCAGTTGATCATGCAGAGCGTATGGTCGGCATTCAAATATCTGAAGTGATTGTAGGTATTTCGGGCAACCATATCGGACTTCAAACGAGCCACGGAGTAGTAGCCGTATCCAATGAAGACCGCGAAATTGGTGAGGAAGATATCGAACGGGTGCTGAAAGCGGCAGAAGTGATTGCCCTTCCGCCGGAACGGGAGATTATCGATGTAGTCGCCAAGCAATACGTGGTGGACGGACTGGAAGGAATTCAGGACCCGCGCGGTATGATTGGCGTGAGACTGGAAGTAGAAGCTACCATTATTACAGGTGCCAAGACATCTATTCATAATCTTCTGCGTTGTGTAGAGAAAGCGGATCTGCACATTAAGGATCTGGTATTGATTTCGCTGGGAGCGGGGCAGCTGGCACTGTCCAAGGACGAAAAGACAATGGGAGCTGTTCTGGTCGATATTGGAGCAGGATCATCCACTATTGCGATTTTCGAAGAAGGTTCGCTCAAAGCAACTTCTACCTTGCCAATCGGCGGCGAATTCGTCACGAACGATATCGCTTATGGTCTGCGCACGCTGACAGAGAATGCGGAGAAGGTAAAATTGAAGTATGGCTGTGCACTCCATGAGGAAGCGGCTCCCGATGTAGTATTCAAAGTACAACGCATCGGCAGCAACGTGGACAAGGAGTTCACACAACAGGATCTTGCAGCGATTATCGAACCGCGTGTACAGGAAATTTTCGAATTGATTCGTCAGGAAGTTGTACGTCTCGGTTATCATGAGCTGCCGGGTGGTTATATACTCACAGGGGGCACTGTATCCATGCCGGGTGTTCTGGAGATTGCCCGTGAAGAATTGGCAGCCTCTGTCCGGATTGCAGTTCCTGATTATATCGGTGTACGTGACCCTGCCTATACGAGTGGAGTCGGTATCCTGTATAATGTAATTCGCAATATTCGCAGCGGTGGAAGTACAGCGGGCGCCAATAAAAAAGCACCGGCTCGTAACAAAGCTGCATCGACCCCGGAGAGCAATGCAAAACCGGGCTTGATTGAACGGCTCAAAAATATGTTCAGTGAATTCATTTAATAAGGAAGTTCATTCTAGCTTGGAACGAGCCATTCATGGACAATGAGGGGGAGATGGAAGAGTATGTTGGAATTTGATTTCGAAATGGAAAGCCTGGCCCAGATTAAGGTCATCGGTGTTGGCGGCGGCGGTAGCAATGCAGTCAATCGGATGATCGAAAATGGTGTTCAAGGCGTGGAATTTATAACAGTAAATACAGATGCACAGGCACTGCATCTGGCCAAATCCGAACATAAACTGCAAATCGGCGACAAGCTGACTCGCGGTCTGGGTGCAGGAGCAAATCCTGACGTAGGTAAAAAAGCAGCCGAAGAATCCCGTGATCTGATCAGCAACACGCTGAAAGGGGCAGATATGGTATTCGTCACTGCAGGTATGGGCGGCGGTACAGGAACAGGTGCAGCCCCTGTAATAGCTGAGATTGCCAGAGAATGCGGCGCCCTGACGGTTGGCGTAGTTACACGTCCGTTCACTTTTGAGGGTCGCAAACGTTTCTCCCAGGCAGAGCTTGGTATTGAAGCGCTCAAGGAAAAAGTAGACACGCTGATCGTTATCCCGAATGATCGCCTGCTGGAGATCGTTGACAAAAAGACTCCAATGCTGGAAGCATTCCGCGAAGCGGATAATGTACTGCGTCAGGCTGTACAAGGTATTTCCGATTTGATCGCTGTACCGGGTCTGATCAACCTTGACTTTGCTGACGTTAAAACCATCATGACCGAGCGGGGCTCTGCCTTGATGGGTATTGGTGAAGCAACAGGCGAGAACCGTGCAGCAGAAGCAGCACGTAAAGCCATCATGAGCCCACTGCTGGAGACTTCGATCGAAGGCGCACGCGGCGTTATCATGAATATCACAGGCGGCAACAACCTGTCCCTGTACGAAGTCAATGAAGCAGCCGAAATTGTAATCAGTGCTTCCGATCCGGAAGTGAATATGATCTTCGGTGCGATCATTGACGAGAACCTCAAGGAAGAGATCAAGGTTACGGTTATTGCGACTGGTTTTGAACACAAACCGGCACAGCCAATGCAGCCGGCACGTCGTCCATCTGCATCCCAGCCACAAGGACAGCAACCAACTTCCAGCGAGGCACCTGCTGAAGAAAAAGCGCCTAGTCAGCGCCAATTCAGCAACAATCAACAACCAAGCGGAGATCAACTGGATATCCCGACTTTCCTGCGTAACCGTTCCCGTCATAAAAACGACTAGAACTGGTAATATTGACAGCAGGACACCGATCGTAATGGTAAATGTACCCGATACAAAGATGTACCTGTGTGTTATGGAAAGGACTTGTTTTCTACGGAAAACAGGTCTTTTTCATTTCAGCAGCTTTTATGTATTTTGTTGAATATTCGTACAGAAAAACATCTGTACAGGAATGCCGGAAATGAGGTACGCATATGGAACCGTTTATTCATACCATGGAAAACAACAGACCAGAGCTGTTTAAGCTGGACTGTTCAGCATATAGCAGCGGATTGACTGCAGGATTTACTGGAAGAAAGGGTGGAGTCAGCAAGGCACCCTATGATTCTTTTAATCTGGCTTATCATGTAGAAGATCATGCCGGGGACGTACTGGAGAATCGTAAAATGCTCTGTGACACTCTGGGATTTTATCAGGAGAACTGGGTATGTGGAGAACAGGTACACAGTAATCACATTGAAATCGTTACTGCTGAACATGCAGGCAAAGGCTGGGCAGATCGGGAAAGCGCATTTCAGAATACAGATGGGCTGGTCACCAACGTACCGGGGGTATTACTCACTTCCTTTTATGCGGATTGTGTGCCATTATATTTTATAGACCCGGTAAATAAGGTCGTAGGCCTGGCGCACGCCGGCTGGAAAGGCACAGTAGCCGATATTGCCGGAGAGATGATCCGAACGATGACAGGGCAGTATGGAAGTCGTACAGAAGATATTCATACAGCCATCGGACCTTCTATTGGCAGTGATCATTATGAAGTGGATCACAAAGTTATGGATGCCGTAGATGTTTGGACAGCAAAGCTTGAGGGTAATGGTCAGCAGCTTACATACGCGAGACCGGGCAAGCCGGGCAAAACCTGGCTCGACCTCAAACAATTAAACCGTGAAATTATGATTTTTGCAGGAATACAGCCTCAGCATATCGAAATGAGTAGTTGGTGTACGTACGAGAACAATGATTTGTTCTTCTCCTATCGTGCAGATGGAGGACGTACAGGACGTATGGCTAGCTGGGTTGGCATAGAAATGGAGTGAACTACAGATTGGGACTACAGGAACGTATTGCTCATGTACAGGAGCGTATTCAGGCGGTCTGTGAGCGAAATAATCTTCATGCCGACGAGGTTCAGATTGTCGCTGTGACCAAGTATGTATCGCTGGCAAAAACAGCAGATGTACTGGATGCAGGACTGATGCATTTGGGAGAAAACCGTTGGCAGAACGCCCAGGCAAAATGGGAAGCACTGCATGATCGTGGTGTATGGCATTTTATCGGTCATTTACAGACCAACAAAGTCAAAGACGTTATTGGCAAATTTCAATATATTCATTCTCTGGATCGCCTGTCGCTCGCCAAAGAACTGGAAAAAAAGGCAGCCGAACTGGATATCCGTGTCAATGTATTCGTACAGGTCAATATTTCCGGAGAAGAGTCCAAGTATGGACTTGCAGCGGAAGAAGCTCCTGCTTTTTTGGAGTCTTTGCAGCAGATGCCACATCTGAATGTGGTGGGGCTGATGACAATGGCACCCGAAGTAGAGGATGCGGAACAGACACGTCCTGTATTCCGCGGACTTCGTGAACTAAGAGATCGCTTAAATGAACTGAAGCTGACGGAACAGCCGATACAGCATTTGTCGATGGGAATGTCGGGCGACTTTGAGATAGCAATTGAGGAGGGGGCGACTTTTGTACGCCTCGGCTCCATCCTGGTGGGTAAAGAGGAGGATTAACGATGGGTGTAATGAATCGCTTTATGAATTTTTTGGGACTTCAGGAAGAAGAGGAAATTGTAGAACGCGAGCAAATTATTGAGGAAGATGATGAGCCCCGTGAAACTTCTCCGTCCGATCTACGTAAGAACAGTAGAGCGAATAATGTCGTTAGTATTCATTCACAAAAAAATGTGAAAGTCATTTTGAATGAGCCGCGCAGTTATGATGAGGCGCAGGATATTGCAGATCATCTGCGTTCGCACCGTTCGGTTATTGTTAATCTGCAGCGTGTTCGTACGGATCAGGCGCTGCGTATTATTGATTTTATGAGCGGAACAGTCTATGCACTGGGCGGCAGCATTTCCAAGATCGGCGGTAACATTTTCCTGTGCACACCGGATACGGTAGAGATTGAGGGCACAATCGCGGAGATACTTGGTGAAGATTTTGATTATAACAAGATGAGGTGATAAGACTTTGGATACGCTTCTTACGGTATTATACTATCTGTACCAAATTTATACGTATATGCTTATTATTTATATCCTGCTGTCTTGGTTGCCAAGCGCACGCGAGAGTTCATTTGGACAGCTGCTGGCACGACTAGTGGAGCCTTATTTGGCACCGTTTCGCCGTTTCATTCCACCAATCGGCGGGGTACTGGATATTTCGCCGATCGTGGCGTTGTTCGTATTGAGATTGGCTTTTAGCGGCTTGCAGTATTTGTTGATCAGCCTGTTTTATTAAGCAGGAGACAAGTTCTGAATACCGTTTGTTCGTCTTGCAGCAGCTAGGCGAGGATATGTGTCTACAGTACAGGAGAGATCGCAAAATCACTCCACGAAAGGTAGTAACCACTCATGCATAGTAATATTCAACATCATTTTCATCCGGATGAGCGGGAGTTTGTAGAGCGGGCTGCGGAGTGGGTTCATAACGCAGCCCGTTATCATGAGCAGAAACTGACCGATTTTCTCGATCCGAGACAGGCCTATATTCTGTCTACGCTGATTGCCAGAGAACCGGATGTTCAGCTGCGCCTGGAAGGCGGCTCACCGCATGCAGAGCGCAAACGGGCATTGGTTGGTCCGGACTATCTGGATCTGGAATCGGAAGACATGCAGATAGAAGTGTTATCCATTACGCCGGAAGGTCAGAAGTTTACCGAACTGGAACATGGCGATTATATGGGTTCTATTCTGGGCCTCGGTATCAAGCGCGGCAAAGTAGGAGATATCCATGTGCTGGAGGATGGCTGCCATACTGTCGTGGCTTCCGAGATTGCTTCGTACCTGCATCTGCATCTGACTCAGGTGCACCGGCTGCATGTGATGACCGAACTGCTGCCAGCAAGTGCATTACGGGCAGCTGTGCCGGATATCCAGACAATGGAACTGACAGTGGCTTCCATGCGGCTGGATGGCATCGCCAGCGATGTCTACCGACTGAGCCGCAGCAAGATTCTGGTGCCTATCAAAGCCGGGCGCTGCCGGGTGAATTGGAAGCCCGAAGAAGATCCTTCCCATCCTCTCAAAGAAGGGGACATGGTCTCTGTGCAGGGAATGGGCCGCTTCAAGGTGCTTGAACTGGATGGCGTAACCAAAAAAGGAAGATACCGAGTCAAAATCGGCAAATTTGTGTGATAAACAGTAGGTCTTTCTTTTACGTTTTACCGTATCGGTGGATAACATTCTCATGCTGATTGCAGAGAGATAACATCACTATGCAGTCCAGAGATGGATAAGCAGGCAGAAGGGTCAACAAAAAAACGGACCGTATCATCATATACCGGTCGGTTTTTTTGTACCCGGCTGTTATTTCCGGTGTGAATAAAACGTAAAGCGGGATTAAAAAGCAGGCGGTATCAGCCAATAGATGCTAACATGCAGTCTTTCGGCATAAGAGTATATTCAACTTTGCTGAAATACAGTATGATAACAGTAATGAGGCAATTTAAGCGGCCTGAATATTATAGGAGGTGTCTATTATGCCATTAACCCCGCTGGATATACATAATAAGGAATTCTCGCGTCGGCTGCGTGGTTATGACGAAGACGAAGTGAATGAGTTCCTGGATCAGGTGATCAAGGATTATGAGGGAATGATCCGCGATAATAAAGACCTGCAAAACCAGCTGCTGGCTGTACAGGAGCGTCTGGATCATTTCGCCAATCTGGAAGAGACACTCAGCAAAACAATCATTGTTGCCCAGGAAGCAGCAGATGAGGTAAAGAACAATGCCAAAAAAGAAGCTCAGTTGATCATCAAGGAATCCGAAAAAAATGCGGACCGGATTATCAATGAGTCTCTGTCCAAGGCACGCAAGGTCTCGATGGAAGTGGAAGAACTCAAAAAGCAGGCTTCCATTTACCGTACCCGTTTCCGTACATTGGTTGAAGCGCAGCTGGAACTGCTTAGCCAGGACGGTTGGGACGCACTGGAGAATCAGACCCGCGAACTGGAACGCACCAGCAGTGAGCGCCAGGAGCGTAATGAGCGTGAACGCGAACAGTGGAATCGTGAACGTGAGCGCTTGGAAGATCGCGAAGCGGAAGAATCCCGTTCTTCCGGCGATGTGTACTAATGATGCCAAAGATCAGGTTGACATTTTCAGCCTGAAGCGCTATAAATATTTTATACCTGTGTCTGGATTAGCTATTGGATACAGCTGACTGTTCTGAGTAATTATCAGACAATCGGAGACAGTGAAATAATCGATATAACTTATAAATTCAGTGATGGGGCCAGTACAGGCTGTCATTGTTCCCAGAGAGTTGGCGGAAGGTGCAAGCCAATGAACAATGCGCTATGGAAAATCTCCCCGGAGAAGCGCGGCTGAACCGTAATTGCAGTAAGCCAAGCCGGAGTGCCTGTCGTTAACAGGGCACCGCATAGTATAGTGCGGGTACAAGTGTCATTTTATCTGTGGAGATTCATTCTGCAGCCGAACGTGCATTTTTGCGGATTGTTCAGTTCATTCATGTGCTGATGTCGGCAAAAGGGTACAAGAAGCGAGCAGGTGATTTTCAGCCTCAAAAGCAGGCAGATCAAATGGAACAAGGGTGGTAACGCGAGCAGCCTCGTCCCTTTTTGGGACGGGGCTTTTTTATGTTCTGGAACAGACTGATTACAGTGAAGAAATATACACGAGATAAGCAGTCAAGTAGATAACCAGACCGAAGATCGCAGCAAAATGAGACAGACCGAAAGGATGAAATGGACATGCAAAAAGTGGATATCAAAGAAAAAGCACGGGCACGCGACCTGCGTATCCTGAACAAATGGAACAGCGAGCGTACTTTCCAGCGCTCCATCGAGAGCCGTGAGGGCAAGCCGAACTTTGTATTTTATGAAGGACCGCCAACTGCAAACGGCAAGCCGCATATCGGGCATGTACTTGGCCGCGTTATTAAAGACTTTATCGGTCGTTATAACACGATGAAAGGATATCGTGTTGTACGTAAAGCGGGCTGGGATACTCACGGTCTGCCAGTAGAACTGGGCGTACAGAAAAAGCTGGGCATTTCCCACAAATGGGAAATCGAAGATTATGGCGTCGAGAAATTTATTAATGAATGTAAAGCCAGTGTGTTCGAATATGAACAACAGTGGCGTGATCTGACCGAAGCCATCGGCTACTGGACCGATATGGACAATCCATACATCACACTCGATAACAACTACATCGAGAGCGTATGGAATAACCTGGCTACCATTCATGACAAAGGACTAATGTACCGCGGACACCGTGTAAGTCCTTACTGTCCTTCCTGTCAGACGACACTGAGTTCTCATGAAGTAGCGCAAGGGTACAAAGACGTCAAGGATCTCAGTGCAACTGCCAAGTTCAAGCTGGATGACAGCGGCGAATATGTGGTAGCCTGGACAACCACTCCATGGACATTGCCTTCCCACGTAGCACTGGCAGTTAATCCTGATATGGAATATGCACGTGTTAGCCAGAATGGCGAAGTATACATCATGGCGAAGAACCTTGTCGAAGAAGTAATGAAAGATAGCAAAGGCGATTATGAAGTACTGAGCACCATGCCAGGTTCTGATCTGGTAGGCAAAACGTACGATCCTCCGTTTAACTATATCAAAGCGGAAAAAGCGAATATCATCCTAGGTGCAGGATTTGTTACCGATGCCAGTGGTACAGGTATCGTTCATATGGCGCCGGCTCATGGTGAAGATGACTATCGTGTCTGCCGCGAGAACGGTATTACTTTCGTGAATATGGTCGACCTGGAAGGTAAATTCGTGGATGCGGTGACTGACTTTGCCGGACGTTTTGTTAAAGACTGCGATGTGGATATCATCCGCTACCTGTCCGAACACGGACGACTGTTCAGCAAAGAAAGATACGAGCACAGCTATCCATTCTGCTGGCGCTGTGATACACCGCTGCTGTACTATGCGATGGACAGCTGGTTTATCCAGACGACAGCGATCAAGGATCAGCTGATCGCCAACAACAACGAAGTGAACTGGTATCCAGGACACGTACGTGAAGGTCGTTTCGGGAAATTCCTGGAGGATCTGGTCGACTGGAATATCAGTCGTGACCGTTATTGGGGTACGCCGCTGAACGTATGGGTATGCGAGGAGACCGGTGAGCAGTTTGCACCGCACAGTATCGCCGAACTGCGTGAGCGTGCGATCGGTGATGTACCAGAGAACCTGGAACTGCATAAGCCATATGTGGATGATATCAAAGTTCGCAGCTCCTGTGGCAAGTACGAAATGAAACGTACACCGGAAGTCATCGATGTATGGTTCGACAGCGGATCTATGCCGTTTGCCCAACAGCATTATCCTTTTGAAAATATGGAGACCTTCGAGCAGCAGTATCCGGCCGATATGATCTGTGAAGGTATCGACCAGACGCGTGGCTGGTTCTACAGTCTGCTGGCGGTATCGACTCTGATGACCGGCAAAGCGCCATACAAAGCTGTTATGGCAACCGGACACGTACTTGATGAGAACGGACAGAAAATGTCCAAGTCCAAAGGTAATGTTATCGATCCTTGGGAAGTCATCGAAGAGTATGGTACCGATGCATTCCGTTGGGCGCTGCTGTCCGATAGTGCACCATGGAACAGCAAACGCTTCTCCAAAGGCATCGTCGGCGAAGCCAAATCCAAAATGATCGATACACTCGTGAATACCCATGCGTTCCTGACGCTGTATGCGACGATCGATGGATTTGATCCGGCAGAGCATCCGTTCCAACCATCAGCACACAAGCTGGATCGCTGGATTGTATCCCGTCTGAACAGCCTAATCGTTCAGGTGGAAAAAGCACTTGCCGTAAATGATTACCTGAATTCTTCCAAAGCGATCGAAGGCTTTGTAGATGAGCTGAGCAACTGGTATATCCGTCGTTCCCGTGACCGTTTCTGGGGCAGCGGATTGACTGCAGACAAGCTGGATGCATACCGCACACTGACTGAAGTACTGCTGACCACTGCCAAGCTGGTGGCTCCATTTACACCAATGCTGGCTGAAGACATCTATCTTAACCTGAGCAGTGGCGAGAGCGTGCATATGGAAGACTATCCGGTTGTTAACGAATCCCTCGTTGATCTGGAGCTGGAGCGCGATATGGAGACCGCACGCCGTATTGTCGAGCTGGCACGTAACGTACGTAACGAGACCGGTATCAAAAACCGTCAGCCGCTGTCCGAGCTGATCGTGTCGCTGGACAAAGACTTTGATCTGGCTTCGTATGAAGACATCATCAAAGACGAGATCAACGTCAAAGGTATCCGTACCGAACATGATGATGCAGGTTTTGTTGACTTCAGCTTCAAGCTGAACCTGAAAGTAGCAGGTAAAAAATACGGTAAAAATGTAGGCTTCCTGCAGAATTTCTTCAAGGAAATGTCTGCAGAAGAGACTCGCAAAGTAGTCGCAGCCGGTGTACTAAATATTACTTCTCCGGAAGGCGAAGAACTGCACGTCACCAGCGAAGAACTGCTGGTAGAGAAAAAAGCCAAATCCGGCTTTGCTTCTGCATCCGGTTATGGTCTGACCGTTGCACTGAACACGGATATCACGCCTGAACTGGAACAGGAAGGCTGGGTTCGTGAAGTCGTGCGTACCGTCCAGGATTACCGCAAAAAGCTCGACCTGCCGATCGAGAAATATGTTCATCTGACGCTGAATGTGAATGATGAACTGCGTGGGGCAATCGAAGCGTTTGACCATGTACTGCGTGAGAATGTACTCGTAACCGATGTAACATTTGGTGAAGTGGCAAACATGGAGCAAGTAGAACTGGTTGGTCAAAAAGCAGGTATTCATATTTCCTGATAAATGATGATCATTAAAATGCAATAAACGTTATATAGTAATAGATTAGTATTGCAAGTAATAGGCACTATAACTAAAAAAAACCTCCTCATAAAAAATGGGTGCGCTATTAGCGGATAGCATACCTATTGAACTTGAGGGGGGATTTTTATAACTATACATACAAATGCATACAGATCATATAATTGAATATGAAATAAATATAACTGCTAAACATAAGTAAAAGAAACATAAAATCGAAGTCTGCTAGTGTGATTATTAGAAACATACATAAAAGCGTAAAACATATTATACATAGAACCGATCTGCAGTCGATCAATAGACGCATCATTTCTCCCTATGCTACAATAGGAAAAGCTGTGTTCATGATGCAAACGGACAAAATGATAGTTAATATCCGCTGCCGCCGGCACAGGGATTGAACAAACAGGGTGGAGGATGAACGTGATCTATTATGTAATTGCGCTCGTGGCTATTATTATCGACCAGATCAGCAAGCACTTTGTGGCCACACGAATGGAGCTAAGAGAACAAATTCCGGTAATCGGTGACTTTTTCCTGATTACATCACATCGTAATCAGGGTGCTGCCTTTGGTATTTTGCAAAATCAGCGCTGGTTTTTTATCGTTATTACTATTGTTGTAGTGGTTGCAATTGTATGGTATATCCAAAAAGTGAAATCACGTCCGGATAAGCTGCTGCCTTTGGCATTGTCGCTTGTGCTTGGCGGAGCGGTCGGCAATTTTATAGATCGTGCACGTATGGGTGAAGTAGTTGATTTCTTTCAGTTTAACTTTGGAAGTTACACCTTCCCGATCTTTAATGTAGCGGATTCCTGTATTGTTGTCGGTGTGGCGCTTATTATTTTGGACGCACTGCTGGATATGATCCGTGAGAAGAAACAGCCTGTTAATCAGGAAGAGGAGAATGTATAAGTGAGCAAGCAGGATAAGCATAATCAGACCGATGGTCTGGAAACGGTAGAAGAGATGGATACGCTGGAAGTTACGGCAGAGCTGGACGAGATGCTGGAAGACGGCGAAGAAGCAGGTGCAGAACTGTTGGAATGGACAGTTGCTGCGGATGAAGCCAAAGCTCGTATCGATAAATATATTGCAGATCGTCTGCCGGAAGGCATTTCCCGGTCCCAGGTACAGCAGTGGATCAGTGGCGGTCACGTAACCGTGAATGAGCAGCCTGTCAAAGCCAATCGCAAACTGGTAGAAGGCGAACAGGTCACTGTACGTGTACCGGATCTGTCGGCGGTAGAGATTGAGCCGGAAAATATTCCATTGAATATTGTATACGAAGATGCGGATGTAATTGTTGTGAACAAAGTACGCGGAATGGTTGTACATCCGGCAGCAGGGCATTCTTCAGGTACGCTGGTGAATGCGCTAATGCATCATTGTACGGATCTGTCCGGGATTAATGGCGAGCTGCGTCCAGGCATTGTACATCGGATCGATAAGGACACTAGTGGACTGCTGATGGCTGCCAAAAATGACAAAGCCCATGCTTCCCTATCTGCCCAACTGAAGAATCATACCGTTACACGTAAATATATTGCGCTCGTACATGGCAATATCGAGCATGATCACGGAACTATTGATGCGCCGATTGGCCGTGCTTCACAGAACCGTAAAATGTTCACGGTAACCGATCGCAACGGCAAGCGCGCAGTGACCCATTTCGCGGTAACCGAGCGTTTTGGTGACTTCACGGTAGCCGAGCTGCGTCTGGAGACTGGACGGACGCACCAGATTCGTGTGCATATGAAGTTTATTGAGCATCCATTGGTGGGTGATCCGATGTATGGACGTGTTCGTGCCAAGGCTTCCTTTGTCAAAGGACAGGCACTGCATGCAGCGATCCTTGGATTCGAACATCCAACGACAGGGGAATATATGGAATTTGAAGCGCCTATTCCAGACGACATGGAACAGGAACTGCACGCACTACGTAATCGCTAAGTTGGTTATTCATCCAGTAAGATTGTATGGATCAAATACGAAATAACATATCAATTAAGTCTGTCTTTCCGTTCAGGAAGACAGACTTTTTTTATTTATGTATGATATTAGATCACAATAATATCTGGCATAGTAAAAAATATAAATATCTATAAACCGTTGGGATTAACCTTCAGAAAGCAAAGAGTATCCGTACCTTACGCATGATGATAAATGTTAAGGTTGACATGACTTCACCTTTCTGTCATAATTCAATGCAGATGAATAAGCACCTTTAATTCAGTCCCGTGAGACTGGCAAGGTAACGTGAATGATGTTCACTGTAAGTACACCCTCTGATGGAGCGGTGATGTTGCAGTGCGTCTGAGTATGACAGTCATGACTGCGGTCGATGACTCGAGACTCCTTGCCGTTTTGGGGCAGGGAGTCTTTTTTATACCCTGTACTCATACGGTAAAAGGTTGGACTCGAGATCAGTACAGCAGTCGAATGTTAACCACGGGGCCTTAGGTGTACGAAGCATAAACCTGAGGAGGATATTAATCATGACGATGGATACACACATTATCATGGACGAGACGGCGATTCGCCGTGCTCTGACCCGTATAGCACACGAGATTCTGGAGAAAAATAAAGGGATTGAAGATTGTATTATCGTAGGCATTCGTACCCGCGGTGTCTATCTGGCAAGACGTATGGCAGAACGAATTCAGGAAATTGAAGGTGCTACTGTTCCTTACGGCGAGCTGGATATTACAGGCTACCGGGATGACCGCAAGCAAGAGCAGGCAGAATTAACAGGTCGCACAATGCTGACTCCGGAGAATCTGAATATCAGCGGCAAAAAAGTGATACTGTTCGATGATGTACTCTACACCGGCAGAACCATTCGTGCAGCGATGGATGCACTGATGGACTGCGGCAGACCAGAGCAGATTCAGCTGGCTGTACTGGCTGATCGCGGACACCGGGAACTCCCGATCCGTCCTGACTATATCGGCAAAAACGTACCGACTTCCAAACTGGAAGAAATCGAAGTTCGCCTGAGCGAAGTAGACGGTAGCGATCAGGTCAATATTATGCAGAACCGGGAGGTGACTGTATGATCATGGCAGCACCTACACTGAATCAACGCAGTCTTCTCGGTCTCAAAGGCATGAGTGCTAATGAACTGACGTCGATCCTGGATCGGGCAGCCTACTGGGATGCCCATACAGAGAAGCAGGTATCGGTCCTGCAATCCAAATTCGTCGCGAATATGTTTTTCGAGAATAGCACGCGTACCCGCTTTTCTTTTGAAATGGCAGAGAAGCGTCTGGGTGCCGAAGTACTGAATTTTACGGCCGCCGCTTCCAGTGTGGAAAAGGGCGAGTCGATCTATGATACTGTACGTACACTGGAGAGCATGGGCATTGACGCAGGCATTATCCGCCTCAAGCCTGCTGGTGTACTGCAGGAGCTGGCTGCCAAAGTAGGTGTGCCGCTCATTAACGCCGGGGATGGTAACAACGAGCACCCGACACAGGCGCTGCTTGATTTGTATACGATGCGCAGTCATTTTGGCGAAGTAAAAGGTCTGCATGTAGCCATTGTTGGTGACATTCTGCACAGCCGCGTGGCCCGCTCCAACTACTGGGCACTGAACGCTCTGGGTGCCAAAGTAAGCTTCTGCGCACCGGATAACATGAAGGCAGATGATCTGCCGGATGCTCGCTATATCAGCATGGAAGAAGCTCTGCAGGCCGATGTAGTCATGATGCTGCGTGTACAGCTAGAACGTCATGCCACAGGAATGCTGAAGTCAGCCGAAGATTACCGGCTGCAATATGGACTAACCGAAGAACGTGCTGGCAAAATGAAAAAACATGCAATCATTATGCACCCGGCTCCGGTCAACCGTAATGTTGAAATCGATGACGCACTGGTCGAAAGTGCACAATCCAAAATCTTTACCCAAATGCAAAATGGCGTACCGGTTCGCATGTCTGTTATCGAACGCGCGCTGCGTAATTAAAGCCTGCAGTACGGTGGACTGAATCAATCAGGTATCCGCTTCTGCAGGAAATATGCTGGCAGGAGCGGATACCGAAAATAAACGAGCGATTCCATCTGACAGATCAGAGAGGGAGACCGCCAAATTTCGGAGGGTAATAATGACACTTTTCATAAAAAATGCGAATGTACTGAACGGACAAGGCCAATTGGAAAGCACTCATGTATGGGTAGAATCCGGCAAAATCAAAGCCATCTTCCCGGGTACAACTTCGATTGACGAGATTCTGGTTACTGCTGAAGACAAGCAAATTACACAGATTGATGCATCGGGTAAGCTGCTGACACCGGGATTGATCGATATGCATGTGCATCTGCGCGAACCCGGCTTTGAACATAAAGAAACAATAGCTACAGGAACACAAGCTGCGGCTAAAGGCGGATTCACGACAATCGCATGTATGCCAAATACCAAGCCGGTCACAGATAAGCCGGAAGTAGTGCAGCTTGTACTGGACAAAGCAGCACAGGCTAACGGAGTCAAAGTACTGCCGTATGCAGCGATTACGTATAATGAACTCGGCCGCGAACTGACCGATTTTGCAGCACTGAAGCAGGCAGGTGCGATCGGATTCACCGACGATGGTGTAGGTGTGCAAAATGCCCAGATGATGAAGGATGCAATGGCTCTGGCAGCTTCGATGGATATGCCGGTTATCGCTCACTGTGAAGATGATTCCCTGGTAGTCGGTGCAGCCGTAGCCGAAAGCGAATTTGCCCGTAAACACGGCCTCAAAGGGATCCCTAATGAATCGGAAGCCATTCACGTCGGCCGCGATATTCTGCTTGCGGAAGCAACCGGCGTTCATTATCATGTCTGCCATGTCAGTACCGAGCAATCGATTCGGCTGATTCGTATGGCTAAATCGATCGGTATCAACGTCACTGCAGAGGTGTGTCCGCATCACCTGATCCTCTCAAGCGAAGATATCCCGGGTCTGGATGCCAACTGGAAAATGAATCCGCCGCTGCGCTCGCCGCGTGACGTGGAAGCCTGCATCGCTGCTCTGGAAGACGGTACACTGGATATGATCGTGACCGACCATGCACCGCACAGTGCCGAGGAAAAAGCGAAAGGCATGGAACTGGCACCATTTGGTATTACCGGATTCGAGACAGCGTTCCCGCTTCTCTATACCCAGTTTGTCAAAACCGGACGCTGGTCACTGGAAATGCTGGTACAACGCATGACAGCAGATCCTGCAAGAGTATTCCGCCTGGAAAGTGGACGTCTGGAAAAGAATGCACCGGCTGATTTGACACTGATTGATCTGGAAGAAGAGCGGGCAGTAGATCCGGCAGATTTTGCTTCCAAAGGAAAAAATACACCATTTACAGGATGGAAGCTGCAAGGATGGCCAACGATGACGATTGTAGACGGTCAAGTCGTATGGTCACAAGAAGTTATAACTCCTAGTGCATAAATATACTATAATGTGATATAATTATTCATAGAGCATACAGAACGGGTGATATGAACTGTATACCCGTTAATAATAACTTTCGAGAATGACAGAGGAGTGAATCGGAAATGCAGGCAAAATTGTTATTGGAAGACGGCACATTATTTACCGGCCGGAGCTTTGGAGCGGAAGGTGAAACGACAGGCGAGGTTGTATTCAACACAGGGATTACCGGTTATCAGGAGGTACTATCCGATCCTTCTTATTGCGGACAAATCGTTACCATGACCTATCCGCTGATCGGGAATTACGGCATCAACCGTGATGACTTTGAATCTGTACGCCCGTTTATTAATGGATTCGTCGTCCGCCGGCATGAGCCTGTTCCCAGCAATTGGCGTGCCCAGTACACGATTGATGAACTGCTGCGGGAATATGGAATCATCGGCATCAGCGATATCGATACACGGATGCTGACCCGTCGTATTCGTCACCAGGGTACGATGCGCGGGATTCTGACGACAGCTGCTCTGTCTCCGGAAGAATTGATGGAGCGTCTGCAGGCGACCAGCTCGTCGATCGATCAGGTTAGCCAGACATCGACTCGCCATATCTACAGCAGTCCGGGTGCCAAGGAACGGATTGTACTAATCGACTATGGCGCGAAAAGCGGTATTATGCGCGAACTGACACAGCGTGGATGCGATGTGGTTGTTGTTCCTCAGGATACTACAGCAGAGCAGATTCGCCGCCTGCATCCTGACGGTATCCAGCTGTCCAACGGCCCTGGGGATCCAAAAGATGTGATGGCAGCTGCTGGCGTTATTGCCGAACTGCTGGGTGAATATCCGATCTTCGGCATCTGTCTGGGTCATCAGTTATTCGCACTTGCCTGCGGCGCTGATACCGAGAAGCTGAAATTCGGACATCGCGGCGGTAACCATCCGGTCAAGGATCTGAGCACAGGCCGCTGCTACATCACTTCACAGAACCACGGTTATACCGTCAAGGAAGAGTCGATTCAGGGAACGGATCTGGAAGTGACTCATATCAATAATAATGACAAGACGATTGAAGGACTCAAACACAGCAAATACCCGGCATTCTCGGTACAATATCACCCGGAAGCAGCACCAGGTCCATTTGACAACAGTTATCTGTTCGATCGGTTCCTGGAAATGATCCGTGAACATAAGCAGCAAAACCCCAAGAAAACACGTCAGGCTGAGATGATGGCCGCTGTGAAAGGAGCTCGCTAAGTATGCCGATAAATAAAGAACTCAAAAAGATCCTCGTTATAGGTTCCGGTCCAATCGTTATTGGCCAAGCTGCCGAATTTGACTATGCAGGCACACAGGCCTGTCAGGCACTCAAAGAAGAAGGTGTAGAGGTTGTACTGATTAACAGCAACCCGGCGACCATTATGACCGATACCAATATGGCGGATAAAGTATATATCGAGCCGATTACGCTCGAATTCGTAACCCAGATCATTCGTCAGGAGCGTCCGGATGGACTGCTGCCTACACTTGGCGGACAGACGGGTCTGAATATGGCAGTCGAACTGGCACGTGCAGGCGTCCTAGAAAGTGAAAATGTAAAACTGCTCGGTACCCAGTTGAATTCGATCGAAAAAGCGGAAGATCGTGATTTGTTCCGCGACCTGATGCGTGAACTGGATCAACCGGTTCCGGATAGCACAATCGTTACTACCCTGGAAGAATCCATCGTTTTTGCGAATGAGATTGGATATCCGATCATTGTGCGTCCAGCGTATACATTGGGCGGTACAGGCGGCGGTATCTGCATAGACGAAGAAGAACTGCGCGAGACCGTAGCAGCGGGTCTTCGCTACAGTCCGATCGGACAATGTCTGGTAGAGAAAAGCATCGCCGGTATGAAAGAAGTCGAGTACGAGGTTATGCGCGATGCGAACGACAACTGTATCGTAGTATGTAATATGGAGAACTTTGACCCGGTTGGTGTACATACCGGTGACAGTATCGTCGTTGCACCGAGCCAGACGCTCTCTGACCGTGAATATCAAATGCTGCGCTCTGCATCGCTGAAGATTATCCGTGCTCTGAATATCGAGGGTGGCTGTAACGTACAATTCGCTCTCGACCCGCAAAGCTATCAATACTACGTCATCGAAGTGAATCCGCGGGTTAGCCGTTCATCTGCGCTTGCTTCCAAAGCGACAGGGTATCCGATCGCCAAAATGGCAGCGAAAATTGCGCTTGGATATACACTGGATGAGATCATGAACCCGGTTACGGGTCAGACATATGCTTGCTTCGAGCCGACACTGGATTATATTGTAGCCAAAATTCCTCGCTGGCCGTTCGACAAGTTCACAGGTGCCAACCGCAAACTGGGTACCCAGATGAAAGCGACCGGCGAAGTAATGGCAATTGGCCGTACCTTTGAAGAAGCGATTCACAAAGCTGTGCGTTCACTGGAAATCGGTGTGCATCGCCTGCATCTGGCAGGTGCTGACGAGATCGAAGACAGCAAGCTGGATGAACGCCTGACCAAGGCGGATGATGAGCGTCTGTTCCTCGTCGCCGAAGCATTCCGCCGTGGTTACAGTCTGGATCAGATCCAGGAACTGACGAATATCGACTGGTGGTTCCTCGACAAAATCGAACGGATCGTCGCTTATGAATCTGTCATTACAATGGAAGACGAGCTGACTGACGAGACTCTGTATACAGCAAAACGCCTTGGTTTCACTGACCGTTCGATTGCTGAACTGCGCCGTCAGAACAAGCCGGAAGACAAGTTCAGCAATGAACATGAGATCCGTGCTTATCGCAAGCAAAATGGCATGATGCCTGTCTTCAAAATGGTAGATACCTGTGCTGCCGAGTTCGAAGCGACAACACCATATTACTACTCTACCTTTGAGACCGAAAATGAAGTTACCCAGGCAACCAAAGAGAAAATCGTCGTTCTTGGTTCCGGACCGATTCGTATCGGGCAGGGTATCGAATTCGATTACTCCACAGTGCATGCCGTATGGGCGATTCAGGAAGCGGGTTATGAAGCAGTAATTATCAACAACAATCCGGAGACCGTATCGACCGACTTTAATACATCGGATCGACTGTACTTTGAACCATTATTCTTCGAGGATGTTATGAATGTCATCGAACAAGAACAGCCGATAGGTGTTATCGTACAGTTCGGTGGCCAGACAGCGATTAACCTGGCTGCGCCTCTGCAGCAAGCCGGTGTCAAAATTCTGGGTACCAGCCTTGAAAGTATCGATGAAGCGGAGAATCGCAAAAAATTCGAAGCTCTGCTGTCCCGTCTGAATATTGCCCAGCCGCAAGGCAGCACCGTACTGTCTGTAGATGAAGCGGTTGAGACAGCACAGAAGCTCGGCTATCCGGTACTGGTGCGTCCATCTTACGTACTTGGCGGACGCGCGATGGAGATTGTCTACTCGGATGAAGAACTGCTGCGTTATATGGTAGAAGCAGTTAAGATCAACCCGGAACATCCGGTACTAATCGACCGTTATATGCTCGGCAAGGAAGTCGAAGTCGACGCGATCTGTGACGGCGATACAGTAGTCGTACCAGGAATCATGGAGCATGTAGAGCGTGCAGGTGTTCACTCCGGTGACTCGATCGCCGTCTATCCACCGCAGCATCTGTCCGCAGAGCTCAAGGAAAAAATCGTCAGCATCACGATTCGTATTGCCAAGGAACTGAAAACGGTCGGTCTGGTTAATATCCAGTTCGTTATTTTCAACAATGAAGTGTACGTGATCGAAGTTAACCCGCGTTCATCCCGTACTGTGCCATTCCTGAGTAAAGTGACCAATATCCCGATGGCGAATGTAGCGACACAGGCAATTCTGGGCCGCAAGTTGGCAGATCTGGGTTATGAAGAAGGAATGTGGCCGGAGAGTGACCATGTATCGGTCAAAGTACCAGTATTCTCCTTTGCCAAGCTGCGCCGCGTAGAACCAACACTCGGACCGGAAATGAAATCTACCGGTGAAGTCATGGGACGCGACCTGCTGTATGCCAAAGCACTGTACAAAGGTCTAATCGGTGCCGGTATGAAAATACCATCCACCGGTGCACTGATTGCTACAGTAGCGGACAAGGACAAAGATGAAGCGGTTCGCCTGCTCAAAGGCTTCTACCGTCTTGGTTACAAAATTATCGCTACCGGCGGTACAGCAGATGCACTCAAAGCAGCCAATATTCCGGTGACGGTAGTTAACAAGCTGTCCGAAGGTACGCCAAACATCCTGGATCTGATCCGCAGCGGACAAGCCAACTTCGTTGTGAACACACTGACCAAAGGCAAAACGCCAGAGCGTGACGGATTCCGTATCCGCCGTGAAGCGGTAGAGAACGGAGTAGTATGTATGACTTCTCTCGATACAGTCGAAGCACTGCTGACCATGCTGGATACTATCAACTTCTCTTCCTACGCGATGCCTTCCCTGAGCAAGGAAAAGCAGCAAGATAAGGAAAGTCTGGATATTCAGGCAGTTGTCGGTCAACTGGAAGATCAAGAAACGATTCTTAGCTAATAAGATGATTAATCACATATGCGGCGGACCTTACTTGCGTCCGCCGTCATTTGTGTGCGCATATTGGTATCGATAAACCAATTTGGATATAGTAAAAGAAGCAGGATAAAAGGGAGTGTAAGGATGAATCAAGCTCTACATACGGCAGCCCGGCGGTTGATCGTCGCACTGGATTATCCGAATGCAGACGAAGCAAGACAGCTGATTACCCGGCTGGAAGGCATCCCCTGTTATATCAAAGTAGGGATGCAGCTGTTTTATACGGCAGGTCCTGACTTTGTCCATGATCTGAAATCTCGAGGTTACTCGGTCTTTTTGGATCTGAAAATGCATGATATTCCTAATACTGTAAAAGGCGGTGCCCACAGTATTACCCGTCTTGGCGTGGATATGTTCAATGTTCATGCGGCTGGAGGACGTCAGATGATGACAGCAGCCGTAGCGGGTATGGAGCAGGCACTGAGCGAGGATTCCACCCTGCAGCGTCCTTTACTGATTGCAGTTACCCAGTTGACGAGTACATCACAAGAAGTAATGAACAGGGAGATTGGCATTGCCGGCAAAGTGGAAGATACTGTCGTACATTATGCACAAATGGCTCGCGAAAGTGGACTGGATGGCGTCGTTTCTTCACCGCTGGAAGGGCCGGCAATCAAGCAGATCTGCGGATCTTCCTTTGTCACAGTAACCCCTGGGGTTCGTCCTGCCGGCAGTGAGGTCGGTGACCAGACACGGATTATGACACCTGGACAGGCAATAGCAGCAGGTAATGATTATCTGGTTGTAGGTCGTCCGATTACCGGAGCAGCAGACCCGAGAGCAGCAGCTGAACAAATTATAGAGGAGATGAGTCAACATGTTAACGATTGAAGAGATTCCAGCTCATATTGCCGCAGCCCTGCTGCAGATTGAAGCGGTCGCATTGCGTCCGCAGGAGCCTTTTACCTGGACATCCGGTATCAAGTCGCCCATCTATTGCGACAATCGGTTAACTATGTCCTATCCGTATATCCGCGATCAGATTGCTGATGGATTCGCCATGATTATTCGTGAACAGTATCCGGATACCGAAGTCATTGCCGGAACGGCGACAGCCGGTATTCCTCACGCTGCCTGGGTGGCTCAGAAGCTGGATCTGCCAATGGCTTATATTCGTGATAAAGCCAAAGGACACGGCAAGCAGAACCAGATCGAAGGACTGATCAAAGAAGGGCAGAAAGTAATCGTCATCGAAGATCTGATCTCGACCGGAGGCAGCTCAATCAAGGCAGCCGAAGCCGTCCGAGAGGTTGGAGCCGATCCACTGGCTGTGCTGGCTATTTTCAGCTATCAGTTGGACAAAGCGGTACAAGCTTTTGCAGATGCAAATCTTCCGCTGCAAACGTTGTCTAACTATACAGCTCTAATCGATCAAGCCGTGAAAATGGGTAAAATACAGCCGGACGATCTGGAACTGCTGCATTCCTGGAGAGAAGACCCGGCTGCATTTGGTAAATAACAGTATCGTGTATCTCTAAAAGCAAAGCAGCCTATAAGATAATGCGGCAGAATGATGCTGTATGATAAAACAATATGCAATATTAAGAACGCCAGCCGAGAGTGATATAGAGCGATATATCCCCTTGAGCTGGCGTATTATTTATGTATACATTTCAGTACAAGGGACAAGATGAATCGGCTACCTATGACAACGAATCAATAGCAGAAGAGAGCCCATGACTTGGAACTACAAGCTGTTGTGAAAAAATATTGACAGCGGTAAATGAGATGCGTTATATTAATTAAGTCGCTGTTTACTTGATGAACCAGAAGAGAACGCTCTTTTTGGTCATAGGGGCCTATAGCTCAGTTGGTTAGAGCTACCGGCTCATAACCGGTTGGTCGGGGGTTCGAGTCCCTCTGGGCCCATAATGAGAAAAAGGACAATCCACTGTCAGATTATGACATCAGGGATTGTCCTTTTTTTATGCAAATATAAATTTAACGTCTACCGCGTCTTCGTAACAATATAATGAGCAAGACAATAACAACGATAATCAACACGAATTTCATGGATCAGCCACCTCCTCAAATTCAGCGGCCTTTCCTCCAATTTCATTCACGAAGAATTAAAAAGTATGCAGGACGCATTAAATATAAATTTCTGTAGTATACGTTATTGGACCGAGTACGATATCGATAGATAAAGGTCAGAACCTATACCGTCACGAGTACTGCTGACGATTGTATAGATTATATACGGGAAGGTTTGTCTTTATCGGTCTCATCATCTTTATCCGTAAAGTCTTCACGTACCTTGTTTACAGCTTCACCGACAGCTTCCTCCAGCAGATCCTGGGCGGAGCGATCGTTATTCGGATCGGGATCAGGGATAGGATCGACACCTGCACCGCGTTCTTTATGAGAGTCTTTATATTCATCTGGTTTGTTCATTATTATTCATCCTTTCTGTATCATCTATGGGTAGGAAAGAAAGTAAAAAAGAATCAGAATTTAGCCGTCTCGCATATTTTTAAGCAAGGACTAAAAAGAAATCTATGTTATCGAAATAAACCATTGCAGCATAGACTGAATCATTTTGTTGAGTGTACCAGCCCTAAAAACAATAACAGAAGGCTTGGAGAAATACAGGAAAATATAAAGAAGGATGAGGGAATACAGAGACTTTAAAAGTATCTTGAAAAAATATGCTTTACAGAACGTTCAAATTGTTATATTATATGTTGGTGACTGAAACGCACAGGTTCATATCATGAGATGATGTACTACATAGCAATTAATGATAAGTATTCATACACCTGAGTGATCCAGCACATGAATTGATAACTTGCCGGGGTGGCGGAATTGGCAGACGCACAGGACTTAAAATCCTGCGGTAGGTGACTACCGTACGGGTTCGACCCCCGTCCTCGGCATACTACAAAAAAAGCTCTTTCTTCTTGATTTTAAGGAGAAAGAGCTTTTTTGTGTTATAAATTTTTTGTTCTACACCATACTTTTTCGATACACTACATTTGTGACTTTGTGACTTTGTGACTTTGTGACTTTGTGACTTTGTGACTTGTGACTTGTGACTGCGTAGATCACCTGCTGCCTGCATTTATATTCAATTTATAAAGATACTGAAATTATAAAAAATAACCACTCAGCAGCTAAAGTAATAAAAAGAGAGCCTTTTACAGATATAGAAGAGTACGCAATCTATCGTTAAGGAGTGTAAGGCATGCAAAATATCAACAATCATTCAAATCAGGGAAATGTTTCATCTGGAGGTAGTTCATCATCATCCAATAAACTCGCGCTCATCGCTACTATTCTTGCTGCTATTGCACTGCTCGGTTGTATCGCTCTGGTCGTGTGGAACATGAATCTGAAAAACCAGCTGTCTACGGTACAGAAGGACAACGAATCACTGCATACCAAGACGGAAACCCTAACAGCCAAAGTGAAAAAATCGGATTCGGAGCAGGCCAAGCTGAAGAAAATCGCACTGCTCAGTTATATGTCCCATAACCTTGAAGATGCTGTAGTTACGAATGATTTTGTAATTGATAAAATCTATTTTACGGCAAATAATAGTGGTGATGTAGAAGCCATTACAATCGATTTGGAAAATCAGCCGATGATGGCACTGGTCTATGAAGGAGATGGCGTATACAGTATCTCCAATCAGGCAGTTAGTGCCAAAGCTTCTGAACTAATCAAAACGGCCAAATCCTATTATGGCAACGATAAAGATGTCCCTGCCTGGACAGATGCTACCACAGTAAAATTGACGGTCAAAAATTATGATCTTGGTGAATATGCCAAAGGTACGTTCAAGTTAGCAAATGGAAAATAAAAGAAATAGATAAGAAGCAAATGTAACAGCCAAAAAGTATCTCAAAACACTATCTAAAATAATCATCATTTTTAAAATTAAAATTTCAATACATGAAAAATTCATAATAGAAATTCTAAAAAAAGACCGCGTCCCAACGAAGGGACTGCGGTCTTATTTATGCACAAATACCGTATCTTTGCGTGAATAGAAGGTTACATCCCCATCTTCGTTCTTCAACATTATGTAATCCTCGGTAATTCGCTCGATGATACCGTGCTCTACACTGAATCCAGGCTGCCAGGCATATACCTTGGCTTGGAACAGTGCAGCTGCAAAGAAATGGGCATTGGTCGTCAATTTGCGTTCCGTGCTTTCGTTCATGGGCGTTATGCACCTCCGTACACAGACAAAATAAAATCATCATAACAAGGCAGGATAGAAGATACCGATCCCGGACCGATAGGCGAATCGGAATAGCTTATTTGTAAGCCTGCTGTCTAATATAGTACCAAACTGTTTCGCTGATCACAATGGCGCGACTACGAGGATCGTCCTCACTCAGAGAATAACTTTTATATTTTAGCGTAGATCGGAAGGAGTACGTCCACGAAGCTGACGAAATACCCGGTTAAATGTGCGTACATTACCGAATCCCGATTCCAGTGCAATATCAATCAGTTTGCGGTCTGACTCCAGGATCAGCTGCTCGGCATGACGAATCCGCAGTTCATTGATATATGTATTATATCCTACACCGGTAACTGTTTTGAAAAAACGGGAAAAATGAAAAACGCTCATTCCGGCATAATCGGCGCCATCCTGCAAAGTGCATGGTTCGGTGCAATGCTGTTCAAGATGCTCCAGCAGCTCCTGCATGACCTTGAGATGAGCGAGCGTACGAGAATGGTGTCTGCGAACACCAGGATCATCTGTAGACAGATAACGAAGCGCCAGACCGCTCAATTGATGCAGCAGACCGGTAATAATCAATTCATACTGTGGTGCATGCTCCTGTACTTCCGCATCGAGAGACCGGATAATCGGACCCGCCTGCTGCAAAAAGGATTCATTCTGCGATGCTTCCGATCCGTTCCTGGTCACAAAGCTGGAGCGAAGCTGGCGTTCCTGCGGCCAGCCAGCCGGACTGCCTATCAGCCTTGGATTGAAGATAATCAGCAGAATTGTCGATTCCAGACCGGTGCTATCATAATAATGAATATCTCCACTGCCGCATAATGCGATTTCCCCTTGATGCAATACGCGAGTCTCCGAGTTAATTCCCATCCGCACAGATCCTTCATAGACATACATAAATTCAAGATCATGATGCCAATGTGCCAGAAAATTGATATTCCGGATCTGCATGGCCTGAAACGGAAATCCACTCTCATAGAAGTATAAGCGATTCTCGTGAAAAGCACGCATATTCTCACCTCAAATGGAATTGTAGATTGTTACGAAACAAAAGACTTTGTATTCGATCCTGATTTGGCAGAATTGATCGTATTTTCAGATAATCAAGGTTCGTACCAAATTAAATGAATAGTAGCAAAAATTGTCCATCAATACAACAAAAATGACGCGCAGAGCCTCAGCCTTTTCCTTACAATACATAGTATGTAAGCGTTACAAAAATAAGATCTGTACAGGATCACACATAGGAGAATCAGTAGATATGACAAAACAGGCATTGATCGTCAGAGGTGGCTGGGATGGACATCAGCCGGTCGAAGTATCCGAATTATTCGCAGAATGGCTGAGAGCTGAAGACTTTGAAGTAGAAATTGCCGATACATTGGACGCATTTCTGGACGAAGAGAGATTGAAGCAGCTTGATTTGATCGTACCAGTATGGACGATGGGCGAGATTAGCGACGAACAGCTGCAGCCCGTACTGCGCGCAGTTGCTTCCGGTGTAGGTCTGGCAGGCTGTCATGGCGGTATGTGCGATTCGTTCCGTAATAGTGTAGATTGGCAATTTATGACCGGATCGCAGTGGGTAGCCCATCCATTTAATGATGGAGTGGAGTATCAGGTACGGATGGTCAAATCAGCAGACAGCCCCTTAATAGAGGGTATTCCCGACTTTACCGTCAAATCGGAGCAGTACTATCTGCACGTCGATCCGACTGTACATGTACTCGCTACCACTACTTTTGTAATCAGCGATGGTCCTCACTCCGCCAATGGAGAAATTCGCATGCCGGTGGTCTATACGAAGCGCTGGGGTGAAGGCAAAGTGTATTATAACTCCCTTGGTCACCAGGCCAATATTTTTGATATTCCCGAAGCCAAAGAACTGATGAAGCGCGGATTATTATGGGCAGCACGCTAAATTGATAAAAGGAGGCTAATTATTTATGGGAAAAGTAAAAATCGGTCTTATCGGCTGCGGAACGATCAGCGATATTTATCTGCAGAATCTGACGCATACCTTTGTAAATACCGAAGTATATGCCTGTTCGGATCTGAATCAGGACAAAGCCAGAGAGGCCGCAGAGAAATACGGAATATCTCATACATGGACAGCAGACGAGATTATTGCCAGTGAAGAGATACAGATCGTTGTGAATTTAACGACACCACAGGATCATTTCCAGATTTGCCGTCAGGCACTGGAAGGCGGCAAACATGTCTATGTAGAGAAGCCGCTTTCCCTGTCGCCGGAACAAGGCAGTGAACTGGTGAAGCTGGCAGCGGAAAAAGGATTGCTGTTGGGCGGAGCACCAGATACCTTTCTTGGTGCCGGACTGCAGACCTGCCGCAAGCTGATCGATGACGGATTCATCGGTGAACCGTTGTCAGTAACAGCATTTATGGTAAACCATGGACATGAGAGCTGGCACCCTGCGCCGGAATTTTATTACAAAAAAGGCGGCGGTCCGATGTACGATATGGGTCCTTATTATCTGACAGCGCTCGTCTCCCTACTGGGGCCAGCAGAACTGGTCAGTGGTATGACCCGAACTTCTTTCAAGCAGCGGACGATTACAAGTGAGCCTCTGTTCGGCCAGATTATTGATGTGGATGTACCTACACATATTGCAGGAACCATCCAGTTCCGCAGTGGTGCAATCGCCAGTATGATTACCAGCTTTGATGTATGGAGCAGTACGCTTCCGCATATCGAGATTTATGGTACGCTGGGTACACTGCTTGTGCCTGATCCGAATACCTTTGGAGGACCTATTCGTCTGCGGCCTGCCCAGGGTAGCGAATTTATGGAGATTCCAGCAGTACACCAGTATGAAGAGAACAGCCGTGGCATCGGAATCTCGGATATGGCAGATTGCCTGATACATGGAGGTACACCACGTGCCAATGGACAGATTACCAACCATGTGCTGGAAATTATGCATGCTTTCCACAGCAGCGCGGATTCACGCCGATATGTAGAATTGACAACTACCTGCGAGCAACCGCAGCCTTTACCTTATGGACTGGTAAAAGGGCATCTGCGTTAAGCCTTTTGATTGCCAGCAAAGTCCATAGGTATGGATACACTGAACATAACATCAGAACATGGATTAATCTCTATGTGCATATTAGGTAGAGGTTATACGGTGGATGATATTCAACATATGGATCTTTATTGCATACTTATTTATTTTCAAATAGCGTTTTATAATATTCTCACCATCCATGCCTAACAAAAAGCGACCGTCTCCCATTAAACTGTACCCTACAAGATG